>CAZJJR010000292.1:6973-7245 GCA_964546365.1 uncultured bacterium
ATCTGTGGGTATAGGATTGCTGCCGCCATCGTCTTGGGAAAGTCAGTACGAACTCACTCTCAATCTCTATGTAGAAATCACTGAAGCTGAATACTTAAATACCAACTTCGATCGCGCCAACTCTTATGCAGAAATTACCCTGGAAAAAGCCACAAATTTGCTCGATAAAGTGAAGGTGTACGAACTAAAAATACAGATGTACGTGGCTCGACTCGCGGTGCAAGATGCCGTTGATACTGGGCTATCTGTAGTGGAAATGCTTGGAGTTCCCC
>CAZJJR010000292.1:7353-7611 GCA_964546365.1 uncultured bacterium
CCTCCTGTTTATTGGTCGAATCCCTCTTTGTTACCCTCTCTTGTATTTACGATGATCGATATATCGGTCAAATATGGAAATTGTGCATCTGCCATTCAAGGGTATGGTTTTTATGCTTTGATTTTGTGCGGTACGGCTGAAGATATTGACTCTGGATATCAGTATGGCGAACTGGGTTTGAAGTTATTAGATAAATTAAATGCCAAAGAATATAAAGCTAAAATTTCTAATGTATTTTACGGCGCTGTCAACTTCTGG
>CAZJJR010000293.1:0-7595 GCA_964546365.1 uncultured bacterium
TGTCAGGGTAAAAAACCCTTTTTTTTCGATTTGGGAAGTTGTTTTTTCAGCAATTTTGGGTGGTTCTGTATTGTGCCATTGAGCAAATATCCAACCACCCGATATACCCCCTAAGATAGCTAACAAAAAGCTCAATTGGGGTGACAATCTCAGCAATAGAAAGCTTAGCAAAAAGAATATCGCTAATTTCAATCCAGCTGAGATGTTTTCCGATCGCATTTGCGCTTACCTATACAGCGGTTTTCTCTGTTATGAGGTACAGTCAGAATTTACCAAACTTATTTTTTACAGTCGCTACCACTATATTTGGTGTACCTCACTACTGCGGGAACCGCTGTAAGTAGGGTAGGGGAATGGGGGATCTACAAAATAAGTTAATTTCCATCCTTTATCCTTCATCCTTAAATCCCGATCGTTTTTACAAAAGGTTGTTCTTCCTCAGTAAAAGGTTCTGCTGATGCGAGTTGGCTACTTAGTAATTCGGCAGTAGCATCAGAGACATCACCAGTACGGGAAGAAAGACGATCGCGCAACACTTCTTCGGGCGCAGTACAATATAAAATTTCCAAAGGCAAATGATGTTTTTCTGCGGCGTTAATTACTTCTTTCCGCAAAGCAACTCGATCGTATTTTGCATCCAAAATCACGGGATAACCAGCCGATGCGAGAGTAATTCCCAACTCCAAAAGACGCCCGTAAGTTTTTTGGGTCATTTCTGCCGAATACAAATCTTGTCCGCCTTTTTCATGTAACGGGATACCAGCCAAATGTTTTCTAGCTGCATCGGAACGAATATGAATTGCACCGATTTCTCGCGCTAATTTTTTCGCTACCGTACTCTTACCAGAACCGGATACGCCCGACATCATAATTAGTTTACCTTGGCGTGGTTTAGTATATTGCCAAGCTAATTTGTAATAGTGGGTAGCGGTTTCTAGAGCTTTTTCTTTTTCAGCGGCTGGAATACCGGGATCGTCCAATAAAAAGGAAGTTACTTTTGCTCTGACGTAAGATTGACGACTTAAATATAAAGGCAAAACCTGCAAACCTTCCCAGTCGCCTGTTTGTTCGACGTAAGTATTAAGATACGCATTACTGAGTTCGGGATTTTGCCAACCTTCTAATTCCATGACGGCATAAGCAATGTCGAACATTACATCGACAAATCGGAATGGTTCGTTAAATTCAATGCAGTCAAATAGCATCAGTTTGCCATTCCACAAACAAATATTTCTCAGGTGCAAATCACCGTGGCATTCGCGAATCCAGTTATTTTTAATGCGGCTATCAAATAGTTCTTTTCTTTCGGCAAAGAAGGTATCTGTAAATTGTTTGGTTTCGTCAAATTGCTCTTGGATTTGAGCTTTGCCAATGTATTTTTCAGTTTGTTGATAATTTTCGTCGATCGCTTGACGAATTTGATCGACTTCTCCAAAAGTGCGGATGTAATCGTTGATGGGTGCTTTGGCGTGGAAGTCGGCGACTACCCGCCCCAAATTTTCCATGATTTCTTCTGTGAGTTCTCCCCGTTCAAATAGTTTTAACAATAAACTATCTTGGGAGAACTGGCGCATTTTCAAAGCGAATTCTACTGGTTCGCCAGTACCACCGAGTTGAAATTTATCTGCTGTTTGAGTAATCGGTAAAACTTCGAGGTAAATTTCCGGTGCGCCTCGCTTGTTCATTTGAAGCTCTTCATTACAAAAGTGCTGCCGGAGTTCTAGGGTAGAAAAGTTTAAAAAGCCAAAGTTGACGGCTTTTTTTAGTTTGTAAGCATAGTCACCCGTGAGTAATACGTAAGAAATGTGGGTTTGAATTAATTGAATGGGTTCTTGCACCGGATGGGGATAAAAGTCCGGTTGCATCATTTGTTGGATAAAGGAAGGAAGATTAGTTTCAGCCATGACGATCGCTTTTAGATAATAAATGACCAATGACAAATGGCAAATTTTGCAAAAAAACCAGGGTGTTATCCCTGGTTTTGTGAGTAATTAACTCATCACTTTATTTTAATGAAATTAAGATGCTGCTTCTGCATCTGTACCACCACCTTGGGTACCGAGAACGCTAACTAATACTTCATTGGTAGTAGCTAGGGCTGTAACTCCTGCGGGTAAATTTAATTCGTTGAGATGGATAGCATCGCCAACGCCCAAATTGCTTACGTCAACTTCGATGTATTGAGGAATGCTGTCGGGTAAACATTTGACAGCTAGTGCCGTAATTACGGTGTCTAACATTCCGCCGTTGAGTTTGACACCCTTTGCTTCTCCGACAAAGTGCAAAGGAATTTCTACTTCAATAGCACCGTGAGCAGATACGGAGAAAAAGCTTAAGTGATAAGGATATCCTTTGGTGGGATGGCTTTGCACTTCCCGGAGGATGGTTTTTCCGTTCCAAGAAATTTCGGGAACGTTGAGATTGATGATGGTGTTGTTTACCGAGGCTTTTTTGAGCAGCTGTTCGGCTGTTTTTGCTGGAATGGTTAGAGTAACTGACTCGGTACCTTTGTGACCGTATAAAACGGCTGGTATTAAACCGGTGCGACGCAGGGTATTGGGATTAGTTTTTTCTGCTCGCTTTTGACATTCAACTGTAAGTTCCATAGTTTATTTTGTGGAGGAATTGAACTGCAACAAATTTTGATTATGCCGAGAATTGGCTAATTAAGGGAAAGAAAAAAGGGAAAAAAAGGCGGAGAACCGTAAATAATATATTCTCCCCTGCCCCCTGCTCCCCTGCCCCCTGCCCTTTCTTCAGACGGTGACGGGCGTGCCATCAGCGTGCAATAATGCTCGTTTGGGGCCGTGAATGGGGTCTTCGACGATGATTGTTTGGTCGCGACTGGCTCCCAAGGATACGATCGCGATCGGTACTTCCATTAATTCGGCTAGGAACTTGAGGTAGTCTAGCGCTTGTTTTGGTAAGTCTTCCAAGGTGCGACAGTCGGCAGTTGATTGTTTCCAACCTGGTAAGGTTTTGTAAATCGGTTGGCAACGGGCAAACAAACGGGAACTGCTGGGGAAATCTTCGCACTCTTTGCCATCTATTTCGTAGGCGACGCAGACTTGGATTTCGTCTAATTCATCGAGTACGTCGAGTTTGGTAATCGCCAGACAGTCCATCCCGTTGATGCGGACTGCATAGCGACCGATCACGGCGTCAAACCAGCCGCACCGCCGTTTGCGTCCGGTGGTGGTGCCGAATTCAGCACCGCGATCGCATAATAACTCACCCAACTCCCCATGTAGTTCGGTGGGAAATGGCCCTTCTCCCACCCTAGTGGTGTAAGCTTTTGCTACACCAATTACCCTGTCGATCATGGTCGGGCCAACTCCCGTACCTACGCACGCACCCCCAGCCACTGGGTTAGAGGAGGTAACGTAGGGATAGGTGCCGTGATCCAGATCGAGAAGGGTACCTTGCGCCCCTTCAAACAGGATGTTACGCCGCCGTTTGATGGCATCGTAGATTTTTAATGAGCTATCTACTACATGGGGTCGCAGGCGTTCTGCATATCCCAAATATTCCTCGATCACTTTTTCTGGATCGAGGGGCGGCAAATTATAAAGTTTTTCTAGAATGACGTTTTTGTAGTTAATCGTCCACTGAAGTTGTTTGCGAAGGGCATCTGTATCCATTAAGTCTAGGATGCGAATGCCTGTACGCTCTGACTTATCGGCATAGGTGGGGCCAATGCCGCGACCTGTGGTGCCGATTTTGTGGTTTCCCCGTCTTTCTTCCGATGCCCGATCGATGATTCGGTGGTAAGGCATGGTAACGTGGGCTGTTTGAGAAATCAGCAGCTTTTCGGTTGAGATGCCTAGCTTTTCTAGTTGGTCTAGTTCTTGTATTAATACCTGGGGGTCGATGACGGTGCCACACCCTATGATGCACTCGGTATCGGCATACAAAATCCCTGAGGGGATCAGATGGAGTTTAAAGGTTTTTCCCTGCACCACAACGGTATGTCCGGCGTTGACACCCCCTTGGTAACGTACAACTACATCTGCTGACTTACTGAGTAAATCGGTGATTTTACCTTTTCCTTCATCGCCCCACTGGGCACCAATTACAATTACGTTAGCCAAGGGTTTATTAAAAGCGCTAAAGTTTTCACAAACTATTATTATCAGCAGATCTAGATTCGATTGTCAAGCTCTAGTTCGGGGGAATTGTGATGGTGCGATCGCAATTTTCCCGTAAAGGGGAATAGGGAAGAGGGAAAGGGAAAGAGAGGGTACGTACAAAGCAGAGAATAATTGTTTTGTATTCTGCCTTCAAACTCGATCTTTCAACATTACTTCCAATGCTTCGAGAATCTTATGATATTCAAAGTTATCGATATAAAATTGCAGAGCGTTAATTAAATTTTTCTGTTCGCTAGGAATTTGTTTGAGCAGAGTACAAAGCCTTTCTTCATCTACTTCTAAAGACGCTTGCTCTAACTCAAACAACCAATGGCTTGGCATAGCCTGTAAGCCGGATATATCCAGAACCTTTTTAGATTCGCTTAAATCTGTATGAGAATTATCCTCATAAATAAAACGTACTCCTAAATGCTCGGTAAGTTTATCAAAAATCACCGATTCTTGAAAAGGTTTGTAGACGATATCATCGCAACCTGCCGATAAGATAATTGCTTTTTGTTCTTCAAAAGCGCTAGCGGTAAGAGCGATAATTGCTGTAGCTTGTCCTTTCAAAGTAGATTTAATCTTTTGAGTAGCTTGATAACCATCCATCACTGGCATTCGCATATCCATCCAAATTAAGTGGGGGTCGAACTCTTCCCAAACTCGGATCGCTTCTTCTCCATTACTTGCTTCTCGCACTTCAAAACCAACGGGAATAAGTAACTTATTCAACAATTGGCGATTAGTAAATTTATCATCAACTATTAAAATACGATAGGCTGGTTGGTTGGGAGCGATAGCCAGTACGCGGCTGGTTTTTTGTTGGGGTTTAATGCTAGTTCCTGCCACCGGAGTAACTTTTACATCAAAATAGAAAGTGGTGCCTTGTCCGACTTGAGAATTTACCGTAATATCTCCGCCTAAAAGCTCGACGTATTTGCGGCTGATTGCTAATCCCAAACCAGTTCCTTGATGAGAAGCAATCCCCGCTTTAGTTTGGACGAAAGGATTGAATAAATGTTCTAAATCTTCCGGGTCTATTCCTACTCCGGTATCTTGAATAGCAAAATTAATTATAGATGGCAAATAATCTACTGGAAACTCAGGGGCATCTGCTTTATTTCCTATTCGATCGGTAATTGCTATTGCTTTCTTTTTTACCTGCATAATTATACTTCCTTTGTAAGTGAATTTAACAGCATTTCCTAATAAATTAATTAATATTTGACGCAATTTGAGTCGATCGCTTTTAACAAAAGTGGGGAGTTCTGGATCGAGTATAAATTCTAATTGCAACCCTTTTTCTTGGGCTTTTAATCGGAACATCTCTTTGAGTTCCGATATCATTTCTAATAAATCGAAATCTGTTTCTTCTATAACTATTCTACCAGCTTCAATTTTAGACAAATCTAAAACATCATTAATTAAACTGAGTAGATGTTCGCCGCTGCGGTTAATAATAGTAATATTTTCTTTTTGCTGTACGGACAAATTAGCATCGTAACTGAGTAGTTGAGAAAACCCTATAATTGCATTTAAAGGCGTGCGTAATTCGTGACTCATATTAGCTAAAAAAAGGCTTTTAGCTCGGTTAGCAGCTTCAGCAGTTTCTTTGGCTTTCCGCAATTCTTGTTCGGCTTTTTTCAGTTCCGTGATATCTTGAATTTGACCGATCAAGTAAAGAGGTTGATTTTGATTGTCTCTCAAGATGGAAACGCTGATTAATCCCCAAATAATACTGCCATCTTTGTGAATGTACCGCTTTTCTCTGCGAAAATAGAGAATATCGCCTTGGATTAATTTTTGCAAATAAATTAAATCTTTATCAAAGTCATCGGGGTGGGTGATTGACTGAATATTTTTTAACAGGATTTCCGATTCTGAATAGCCAAAAACTTGGCACATAGTCGGATTGACTTGTAAAAATTGACCTTCTAAAGAAACTAAACACATTGCCACCGCCGCAGTGTCAAAAGCGCTGCGAAAACGTTGTTCGCTTTCTCGTAGTTGCTGATTTTGTTGTTCTAGTTGTTTTTTCAGATTTTGATTAAACAACCTCACCTCAATTCTGGCTAGCACTTCTTCTGGCTGAAATGGTTTAGTAATGTAGTCGGATGCTCCTTCTTTAAAAGCTTGTAAAAGATGTTCTTTTTCATTACTAGCTGTTAAGAAAACAATTGGGATTTCCCGAAAATGAGGATTGGCTTTAAGTTTTTGGCAGACTTCTAGCCCGCTCATTCCCGGCATCATCAAGTCGAGTAAAATTAAATCGGGTATAGCATTTGGGATACGTTCTAAGGCTTGCTGACCGCTGGTTGCAAAGGTTGTATCGTAGCCGACTTTTTCCAGCATTTCTCCAATTACTTGCAGATTTTGGATAATGTCGTCTACTACTAAAATCAGGAAGTCCTGCGGGTTAAACTGTTTCATATGAGACTTCGCCACACTTGGGGATATTGTTCTACTGTCTTTGGTAAGTGTTCCCAATCAAACGCAGCAAGTTGCATTTCTAAGGTTGTTACGTAGTTTAGCAAGGTTGTACATTGGTATTCAGCGGCTATAAGGCGTAAATTTCCAGCAAAATTTTGAATTTCTCGTTTTTTCATGGTTCCTAGCAGGTTTTTCCAGCTATTTTCTTCTTCATAACGCAGTTTTTCGATTAAGTATGGATTTGTTTGGGAATTTTCTAAGTGTGTTGGCGGCAAATAGGTGTCTTTTGTAACAATGTTATGACGATCGCTACTATATGAGTAATTTTGGTTACGCGCCAATATTTTGGTCAAATGGCAGACCAGTTGAGAACGACTAACGGGTTTATGTAAAATACCCTCACATAGAGATTGTAAGTCTTCCAGATCCTCTCCCATCGCAGAAGCGGTCAAAATAATAATTGGGATATGTTTAGTGAGGTCGTTTTGTTTTAAGTAACGAGCAGCCGCACGACCATCCATTTTAGGCATTCGCAGATCGAGTAAAATTACATCCGGGTGATAAATTTCTGCCATTTCAATTGCTTTTAACCCATCATTAGCAAACAGCAATTGGTGTTGGGTTTCATCAAAATAACTTTGAATTAAATGACGGTTAGATTCTACATCATCTACTACTAGTAAAGTAGCCGGACAAAACTGGCTCAAATTTTCATTTAATTGGGGAAGTTGAGGGGTTGCAGTTTCTACATTAGTCAGGGTAACTTCTGGAAAAACGAAGGTAAAGGTGCTTCCTTTACTTAATTGACTTTGTACTAATAAGGTTCCTCCTAGCATGGTTGTCAGTCGGCGGGTAATTGCTAAACCCAAGCCGGTACCGCCATATTTGCGGGTACTTTGTCCTTCACTTTGTACGAAAGCTTCAAATATTCGATGTTGTTGGTCTGATGCAATACCGATTCCGGTATCCCGAACGGAAATTTTTAACCAAACTTTGTTGTTTTCTTTAATGGAATAAGTTTGGCATTGCAGG
>CAZJJR010000294.1:0-7011 GCA_964546365.1 uncultured bacterium
TGGAAACTCCGTGGCAAGAATTGCTATCAGCTTGTGTGTTTTTGCTTGTTTTTGGTACTTTACTAATAATTCGAGTTTGGCTGCCGCCTACCTTTAATGGTATAGATCCTGAAAAACAGATTGCCATGAGACATCAGAGAATGGCTAAAAAATTAGCATCTGAATTACCAAACAATTTTAGTAATCTCGATTATCAATCAATGACTACTATTTTGGGAGAAAAAAATAGTAAAGTTAGAAATGAAGAAGAAACTTTAAAAAGTGATAGGTAAAAAATAAACACAACCGATCGCTAATGAGCAATGACTAATGACCAATTACCAATCAACTGCTAAATCTATGGAATTCACTAAACAACGAGATGTACAAGTCCTACCCATTGGTTTAGATACCTTAGTAATGCGATCGCGTACTTGGGATCGGCTGAAATTTGAAGTAGAATACTCGCTGCAAAAGGGAACTACCGCCAATTCCTACGTGATTCAAGGGGACAAACTAGCCATTCTCGATCCGCCTGGAGAATCATTTACTGCCATTTATTTAGAGGCATTGCAGCAACGTATCGACCTGAGCAAACTAGATTACGTCATTTTAGGTCACGTCAATCCCAACCGCGCAGTTACTCTGAAGGCTTTATTAGAGTTAGCACCTCAAATTACTTTTGTTACTTCTAACCCAGGTGCGATCGCGCTTCGTTCCACGCTCGAAAATGACGACCTAAATATCATCGTAGTTCGTGCCGAAGAAAGCTTAGATTTAGGAAAAGGTCACGAACTAAAATTCATTCCCACACCTACTCCTCGTTGGCCAGATTCGCTTTGCGCTTACGATATTCTTACCCAAATATTTTATACAGATAAATTATTTGGCGCTCATATTTGTGGAGATCAAGTATTTGACGAAGGTTGGACAAAACTATTAGAAGATCGTCGTTTTTATTACGACTGCCTTCACGCTTCTCAAGCCAGACAAGTAGAAACAGCACTTGACAAAATAGCCGATTTTAACATCAAATTTTACGCACCCAGTCATGGGCCTTTAGTGCGCTACAGCTTGAGAGAACTCAACCAACTTTACCGCGAATGGAACCAACAACAGAAAAATCAGGATATTACAGTTACCTTAATTTATGCTTCTGCTTATGGTAATACTGCTACTTTAGCGCAGGCAATTGCTAAAGGCATTACTAAAGCAGGAGTAGCAGTCGAATCGATTAATTGTGAGTTTTCCGAACCATCCGAAATTCAAGCAGCAATTGAAAAATCATCTGGATTTATTATCGGTTCGCCTACTCTTGGCGGTCACGCACCTACCCAAATTCAAACTGCTTTGGGAATAGTATTATCAACCGCACCAAAAACGCAATTAGCTGGCGTTTTCGGTTCTTTTGGTTGGAGTGGAGAAGCAATTGATTTAATTGAAGGGAAATTACGAGATGCTGGTTATCGGTTGGGCTTTGAACCGATTCGAGTCAAATTTAAACCCACAGATACTATTCTCCAACAATGCGAAGAAGCGGGAACTGATTTTGCTCAAGCGCTTAAAAAAGCTAAAAAAGCGGCTACTCCTCGCCAAAGGGTCAGTGATTCTCAGATCGATCGAACCGAACAAGCGGTTGGTCGCGTAGTTGGTTCTCTTTGCGTTTTAACGGCTAAACGAGAAGATACTGCTAGCGCCATGTTAGCATCTTGGGTTTCCCAAGCTACTTTTAACCCACCAGGTTTAACGGTTGCGGTGGCAAAAGATCGAGCAGTCGAGTCTTTAACTCATACGGGAGATAAATTTGTTTTAAATATTCTGCAAGAAGGGAAACAACTGCGAAAGCATTTTATGAAATCTTTTGCACCTGGAGAAGACCGTTTCGCAAATGTAAACATCCAAGAAGCTAATAACGGTTGTGCAATTCTTACCGATGCACTTGCTTATTTGGAATGCACGGTGGAAACCCGGATGGAATGCGGCGATCACTGGCTGGTTTACGCTTCGGTTGAAAATGGCAAAGTCCTTAATCAAGAAGGAGTTACTGCGGTTCATCATCGGAAGTCCGGCAGTTATTATTAGATGAAGTTTGTTGCTGATGAGAGCGCTGATTTAAGAGTTTTAAAGCCTTTTGACTCTAGTTCCCAGGCTCAACTGGGAACTAGGATAGGAGGCTCTGGCTTACTTTTCGGGCTAAACTTAGCGCTATTTGTCTAATAGACATCTAGCGCAAAATTTTCAAATTACGTTTTAGATTGCAACTAATAGTTATGAAAATTTAGTTTAATCTTTTTCATTTTCTTCATCTTCCTCATTTTTTCTATTTCTTTCTTCCCCATCGCTATCATTATCATTTTCATCATTGTCGGAATTACTTTTTTGTTTAACCTCTTCTTGGTCATTTTCCTGCTGGTTAGGAGCAATAGATTCGTTGAGGGGATTACAAGCAGTAACAAAAATCAGTAAAATGAATGTTACTAAATGAAAAATGGAGGAAAAATTCTTAGCGCTCATGATATGATACACCACCTTTAATTTTTAATTGGATCGATCGCAAATTTTCATCTACAAATATTATAATTTAATTGTTTAACAATATTCGTGATATCGTGATATAAGTAGTTCATAGTTCCGAACTATAAACTACTCATTATTGAAAGATTGAAATTTAAAAGAGTACTAGTAAATGCGCTTTTCTAAGTACTGACCGATCATTAGCTGTTCCCCTAAGCGGGAGATGATAGTTTGTCGGGTGCGATATTTTTGACCGATTAATTTTAATTCTTCCTCAAAAACAGAACCTTTATATTCAGTTCGCAAACACAAAGTTTGGGGATTTGGAAAATAATATTCAGCAGTAACTGGTTTAGATGTAGCAAAACCCCGATCGCGATATAAGGTAGTTCCCAATGCACCAAATAAGGTAGAACCGCTAGATTCTTTGCGATCGCTTACAGAGTCTTTGCTTTCCCAACTAACTTTAGCCCCGCAAATCAAAGATAGTTCATCGCTTAATTTATGTAGCCGTGCAAGATGCTGTAGTTCGTTACTTCCCTCTTTTAAAAATTCGATGGTAATGATACTAACTACTTCTTTTGCTTCTACATTTGGCAGGGTATAGTAGCGTCGTTCCGAATGCCATTTCCCTTGTGATTCGCGGAAAAAAGTAGCAATTAGTGATTCTTCAGTTGTTTGAGAGAATTTAGTTAATGATGTCACGGAAAAATCGTCCTTGTGGAAATTGATTTAAACTAAAGGTTGTAGGTATTGAAATTGTCAAGAGAGCGTAATTACTTACTTGTATCACTATATCTGAAAGACCACGTTAAACTTCAGTGTATTGTGATACCAGTTTTTTAGTAAGTGTACCTGTAATACAAGCGAATAAGAGTTTATCGGGAAAATTGTAGGGATTAAATAAATTTAATCCCCTTGAAGATTGCTATACATACTAGAGGTATTGTAATTTTACCCTTACTACTAAGTTTTACTATTTTGATCGGGAAAATTACTCCCAAAAGGGGTATCTTTATCAATCAAGCGTACTACTTAAGGCTTAAAAAGATAAATAATTGTATGTATTAAATTAGACGATAAAAATTGCCTTATTAAATAAATTACTAATTTTTAAGTAAAATCTACTTTTCAATTAAAACCAGTTTGCGGACTTGTTCTTTTTGATTTGGTTTATATAGTAATTTGCTTCTTTTGATTAACTTTCTTTTTGATTGCTTCCTGAATAAAGAGGAAAGAGAGCTTTTTATCCCATTCAAAAAGCCAACATTATTTCCATTGTCTATTACGTAATAAAATCCCTGACTAAAATTATTCAATTCTCCGCTATTCTTCCACTCTTGGTTAGTAATAGAGTTGTAAGGTTTGGAATTAAAATTGCTAGGCAAAGGCTTTTCCAAAAGATTATTTTCTTGGCGACGCGATGAAATAGCAGATATTAAAAGCTGCCAAGCAGGGAGAGAAAATACCGATGGAAAAGCTAGTTTAAGAGCAGTTACAACTTTTTTTTGTTTAGCGGCAACTAAAGCCCAATGAAGTTTTAAATAACAATGAACTGTCTTCAGCTTAGGAATAATTTTATGATGCTTTTTACTGACGAAATTATAAATTTTTTGCTTGATCAAAAAGTGCGTATATAACCGCTTTTCAAAAGAAAATTTATGATTGTAGCCGCCAGGCCAAACCGTGCGGTAGGCAAGACATTCATTAATAAAAATTGCATCTCCGAACTGGGCTATTTTAATCCAAGAATCGATATCATCAAAATTAACATCTAATTGGGAATCCCAACCCCCAGATTGAATAAACGCATCCCGCCGGAATGCTACTTGAATGGGGGTACCAAAAGGAATTACTTCCATGAGCATTCCGTAATGAATATCTTCTTGCGGAACGTAAAAAGCTTTACCTGGGCCAGTTTGACGAGTGCGCCCGATTTCTACCTGATTAACATCTACTTGCACTGCTTGGCAAGAGCAAATTACTGCTTGAGGACGCAGGGAGATCGCGCGGATCATTTCCTCTAAGCAGTTAGGTGCTATGTAGTCATCATCGTCCATTGGCTTAATCCAATCACCTGTGGCCACGTTCACTGCGGCATTCATGGTCGCTGCATGACCCTGGTTAGTAGGATTGCGATGGTAGACAACGCGATCGCCTAAGCTGCGGATATACTCTTGGGTATCATCAGATGAACAGTCATCTGCCACCACCACTTCACAAGCAACCGTTTGTGCTAGCGCAGAATCAATAGCACGCCGCAGCAGAGGTAAACGGTTGTAAGTCGTAATGACGATAGTAAATTTTATCTGGGTCATCAGCTATTACCCAAGCTAAGAGACTGGGTGGCTAAAGAGCGCAAGAGTTTAGTTCCCACGTTTTCTTTCACATTGTTATAAAGATAATCACTAGATAGTTTTTTTCGTCAACCCTCCAAAGACATAAAAATATAAATCAAAGTGGTTGATTCGTTCTCTCAAGCAATTCCTGGTTATCTTAATTGTCTCACCACTGCTGAATAACCGACATCACGATCGTAGTTAATCTTTACCTGCAAAGATATGTGGCGTAAAACTACCGTGCAAACCATAAGGTACATGATGTTTTAAATGCAGTTTAGCCACTGGCCCTCGATTCAAATCGCGAGCATCTAAAATTACCACGTCTGAGCGATGGTAAGCCGCATCATAAACTACACTCAGTACCCAGCCATCATCTTCCGATAAACCAGCGGAATCGCTGGAACGGCAAGGAACAAATACTGGTTCGCGCACAAGTCCTCGCGGTGCAGCACTCCAAAACTGTCTGTTTCCAGAAATCAAGTCAATTTTTAGAATACCTTGTAGAGGCGCGTTACCCGTAGCTGTATGGGCTGCACCTAAATAAATATAACGGTAAGGTTGCCCCATTTTTGTCGGATGTACGAATGGAAATTCACAACAACGGCTTTCAATTAATTGATGCTCTACTACTTTAGTTTCCAAATTTACTTCAAATCGCCATAATTGACCGGGAGAAAGAGCTTCAAATTCTGTTTGGCGATAATCGTGACCCGGTTCAACCGTTGGCAAAGATTCATAGCAAACTGAATCTATATAAATTTTACGATCTCGTTCAAAAGCATTGGCGTGATGGAACACAAAACCAGACTCTGCTGGCAAAATTTGCGCCTTTTTCTTGCCATTCCGGGGAATTATAATTATTTGGGTAGGTTCGCCTGCACGGAACTTGACACATTCACCAGCCCCTTGCCAACCTAATAGAAAAGGTAAAGGATTAAAATTGACTGGATTTTGAAAGAAAATACAATAATTGGGCGTAATAGCAAAATCGTGAATAAAAGCAAATCCCGGAACTGAATGGGCGTGATTTTCTACTACTTTACCAGTCTGGTCTAACTCATAGATATTGATAGTAGTAGAAAGACCGGGTTTAATCGAAAAGTTTACTAATCTATTTTTCTCTGGATCGATCCGAGGATGAGCGGCAAACGCATCACCGGGTTTTAATCCTCCTTCCAAATAGTCTAATCCAAGGGTTTCTAAAGTGCGAGGATTTAAGCGATGAGGTTCTGCGGCTTCCCATAATGCTAAAAGTTTGCCACCCCAATAAATAACTTGAGTATTAGCGATATTTTTCAGCTTAAAATCAAAGATATTAGCTAGCCAGCCACCGGGTTTCTGCGTACCGAAAACTCCTCGATAAAGATATTTTCCGGCTTTTTCTTCTTCCACAAAACCCTGAGTGCGGACGTAACGATTGCGGAAGTGAGCGCGACCATTGGCAAATGCGATCGCGCAAATCATACCATCCCCATCAAAAGGATGATGCACTCTCTGGCCACCTCTTTCAAATAAACCAGGGCCATTACGAAATAAAGTTCCTTGTAATTCTTCTGGAATTTTTCCTTCTACATCATCAATTTCATAATCAAATTCTTCTTTGAGAGATTCATAACCGCCTTGCCAGTCTTGGTTATTGTAGGATTTGGCTGGCACGGTAAAAGCGTGTTCGTATAATTGAAATTTTTGCATAGTATAGATATTAGCTGTTTGTGACGATTTTTGTTTGAGATCGGTCTATCATTAACCCAGCCAAAAATTGACTAATGATTAATAAATTTTATCCGACCATTTTTAATGGCGTATCTCTTCAGAATGAGACACCATTTCCGACATTAAATCTGGTAAAAAAGGTTGTCCCATATGTTTGGAAGCAGTCGAATCAAGCTCCAAAGCCGGAAAAGGTTCTAAGACTGATGCTTGTAACTCTATTTGAGGATCGCTAGCTGGTAACCAGTTGACAAATGGCAGGGGTAGAAGCGTACTCAAATTAGTAATTAAAACCAACAACCAGAGACGATCGAAGTTATTTTGAGTAATACCCATCCAGTGCATCAATACCGCACCAAATTCGTAGGAAAGCAGCCCAGCCAAATTAGTTACCGACATCAACAAAGCAAACAAAGTAGCTTCTACTCCTGGAGGACAAAGCCGCGCCGCTAATACTAAAACTGGC
>CAZJJR010000294.1:7037-7555 GCA_964546365.1 uncultured bacterium
GACTGGAGTTCAGACTATCGCCCAAACTAAACCAACGGTCATCAATTCCTAAGGCACGGTTAGTATGGGTAACCAGCAAAAGCATCGTCAATCCCAGCAGCGTAGAAACGATCGTCGTCCAAGCAAAAATTTTCCGAAACGGAACTGTTTTAAAGTAGCGTTGAAACAACCAAATCCCTACTAAAGATGCCACGCTCGTTACTAGGCGGACTCTTCCTAAAAACTCCGGTTCAAAACCCAACTCATTGGTTGTGAAAAAGAAAAAAGCGGCATCCGCAGTTGGCGTACATTGCCAAAGGAATACAAAAGCTGTTGGTAGCCAAATCGATTTTTGAGTAAATGCTTTACGTAATTGCCTTACTTGATTCCATACTTTAGAAACTTCGGGAAGTTCGCTAATTGGTTCTTCGGTAATTAACCAAGCAACTAGCGACACTATTAACGGGAAAGCAGCAGTAATGCCAAATATAGTACGATTGCTAAAATGTTCTAATAAAAATCCACTCAAGTAAGCAGTA
>CAZJJR010000295.1:0-290 GCA_964546365.1 uncultured bacterium
TACACTCTTTCGCTTCAGCTTTAGATTGCTTTTCGATTACTAATCCAGTAATTGTACCTAAAACTGCAATGCTAATGGCAACAGCATATCCGTAACTAATTTTTTGCCTGATACCTAAACCTCTAAATACTCCTCCAAATCTTACTCCTGGAAGCTTGTGCCAAAATTTTGGCGTTTTAGATAAATACACTGATAGGAGCGATGGGAGAACAGGCTGTTGATAACGCATTAGCGACCCCTATAGCAATTATTAAATAATTCTTAAGCATAAGCCACAATATAACAAAACA
>CAZJJR010000295.1:304-7521 GCA_964546365.1 uncultured bacterium
ATGGATATCATGGCAAGTTTAAGTTATGGAGCAACAAATCAGTCGATCGCCACGTCAACCAAATGCTCTAGCAACTCAGTTAGAAGACTGGAGAATAGCAAAAAGGTAAAAGATTAAGGATGAACTAAAAAATAGTCATTCCATCTCCCGGTGAGGCTAAATATTTAAATTAAATGCGTAGTAGCCGATCGCTTGGTAAGCTAAAGCTTTTGAGAAAGCATTACCATAAACAACAACCAGGTGAATTCTTACCCGCTATGAGCTATTGCCTCAATCCCTATTGCAAAAACCCCCACAACCCCGTGGGAACACGAGAGTGTTTAAACTGCTCCTCCCAACTGTTACTAAAAGAACGCTATCAAGCTACTAGGCAGATCGGTGAAGGAATTTTTAGCCGAAGCTTTTTGGCTGAAGATACACGACAAGCTAACACGAACTGCGTCATTAAGCAATTTTCTCTTCAGCCTCAAATTCAAGGTAATTCGGAGGCGATGGCGAAAACGATCCAGTTGTTTGAACAAGAAGCAAAACTACTGGTAGAAGTAGGAGAGCAATGTCCGGAAATACCTGCTGTATTGGATTATTTTGTCGAAGATAAGCGCTTATATTTGATCCAGCCCTATATTGAAGGGCAGAACTTATGGCAAGAGTTACAAGCGCAAGGGGAATTTAACGAACATCAGTTGCGAGAATTCTTGTACGATTTGTTGCCGGTGTTGCAGTTGCTTCACAAGCGGCAAATTATTCACCGCCAAATCAAGCCTACTAATATCATCCGCAAAAGTAGCGATCGCAAATTTATGCTGATGAATTTGGGCATTTCTAAGCAACTCAGCGAAACCAAGTTACTGAAAATCGGTTCTCGCACTACAGAACCGTATTTAGCTATAGAACAAGTACGGACTGGTAAAGCGTACCCAGCCAGCGATTTATATAGTTTAGGCGTTGTCTGCATCCAAATGCTCACCCAAGCGCAGATCGAAGAACTTTACGATCCTCTAGAAGGACGCTGGGTATGGCGAGAATATTTGAGGAACATCGGTAAAGATGTCAGCGACGAATTGAGCCAAGTCTTAGACAAAATGCTCAAAGATGCGGTAAACGATCGCTATCAGTCAGCAACAGAACTCCTGAAAGATTTTTACGACTCGGCTAGCAAGCGCGTTACCCGAATCTCCGCTTCCGGAAAAACTCAAGCTCAACCACAACAAGCAAAGCAAACACAACAAACGCAACCAACACAACAAACGCAACAACCACAACAACCACAACAACCACAACAAACGCAACAACCACAACAAAAAATTGTCGGTTGGCGATGCGTTCATACCCTCAACAGACACACCGATACGGTTACTTGCGTAGTATTCGGTCGCTATCGTAACTTGCTAGCTAGCGGAAGTGCGGATTCCAGCATTAATATTTGGCATTACCCCAGTGGCAAGCTAGTTCATAAGCTCACCGATCATTCGGATACCGTGACTGCAATGGCATTTAGTCCGGATGGTAAAGTTCTGGCGACTGGAAGTGCGGACAAAACAATTAAAATTTGGCAAATCGATAGTGGCAAACTCATCTATAGTTTTACAGGGCATTCCGTAACCGTTTTTTCCGTGGCTTTCAGTCCCGACGGTCAACTTTTGGCTAGCGGTAGCGGTGATGGCACGATCAAGCTATGGCAACTCGGTACGGGTAAGTTGGTAGAAGTATTAACCGGACATTCCGATTTTGTGGAGTCAGTTGCATTTAGCCGCGACGGACAATTTCTGGCTAGTGGCAGTTGGGATAATACGATCAAAATTTGGCAAGTTGCTACTGGAAAACTGCTTTACACTTTAACCGGCCATTCCGGATCGGTGTGGTCGATCGCAGCTAGCCCCGACAGTCAGACGATCGCTAGCAATAGCGGCGACGATAGCATTAAAATTTGGCATCTGGCTAGCGGTCAATTGGTTCGTACCCTAACGGCGAACTCCGGTTCTACTTGGTCGATTGCTTATAGCCCCGACGGACAAACGATCGCCAGCGATAGTAACGATAACACGATTAAAATTTGGCACGTAGCTAGCGGTCAACTGGTTCGCACGCTCAGCGGACACTCAGGACAAGTTCGCTGCGTTGCTTTTGGCTATCAAGGTAAGACAATTGCTAGCGCCAGCGATGACATGACGGTAAAAGTTTGGCGGTGTGATTGAGCAAACGAGGCAATATTTAAGGTGTCTATTCAGGCAATGGGAAAAAGTTAATAATTTTTTACCAAACACCTGAATTATTCAAGTAAAGGGGTCAGAGAGTAGGGGGCAGGGTGCAGGGGGCAGGGGAAAATCTTTTTGGCAGCAATTAATTGAATTGATATTGATTGTTTTAGTCTGAGTCCAAGGGGTTTTTGCGATCGGCATCAAAAAAACCTCTTATGGTTTAGGGTTTTAAGATTAATTACTTATTTTTTTGTATTTTGTACCATTTTATTAAAAAAGCAAACAAAAAACCTTATATTTTTTGATTGAAAACCCTAGTAACTTATTAAAGTCGATTAAGATTATTTTATAATTCATTAATCAATAATGATTACTTTTAAAGCCACGTTCTAATTTAGAAGACCTTTCTTTTCCAAGAAACTTAGACAATAATGCAGACAAAGAGGAAAGCGATAAAAAAATCAAGCGTTTAGTAAGCAACGAGTAAGGAGAACACGAGCGTGAAACTGGCAGTATACGGAAAAGGCGGAATCGGTAAATCAACGACCAGCTGTAATATTTCGGTTGCCCTAGCCCGACGCGGCAAGAAAGTCCTGCAAATCGGGTGCGACCCCAAACACGACAGCACGTTTACGCTCACGGGCTTTTTAATTCCCACCATTATCGACACCTTGCAATCAAAGGACTACCACTACGAAGACGTATGGCCGGAAGATGTAATTTACAAAGGCTATGGTGGAGTTGACTGCGTAGAAGCTGGTGGCCCTCCCGCCGGTGCAGGTTGCGGCGGCTACGTAGTGGGAGAAACCGTTAAACTGCTCAAAGAACTCAACGCCTTTGACGAATACGACGTAATCCTGTTTGACGTTCTCGGTGACGTGGTGTGCGGTGGTTTTGCGGCTCCCCTCAACTACGCCGACTACTGCTTGATCGTCACTGATAATGGATTTGACGCTTTATTTGCTGCTAACCGAATTGCTGCTTCCGTCAGAGAAAAAGCTCGCACGCACCCGTTGCGCCTTGCAGGTTTGATCGGCAATCGCACTGCCAAAAGAGACTTAATTGAGAAGTATGTAGAATCCGTACCGATGCCAGTACTGGAAGTGCTGCCTTTAATTGAAGATATTCGGGTTTCTCGCGTCAAAGGTAAAACCTTATTTGAAATGGCAGAGAGCGATCCTTCCCTGAACTACGTCTGCGATTACTACCTAAACATCGCCGATCAAATTTTGGCCCGTCCGGAAGGAGTGGTTCCCAATGATGCTCCAGACCGGGAGTTGTTCTCTCTGCTGTCAGATTTTTATTTAAATCCCACAAAACCAACAGCCAAGAGAGAGGAAGAAGAACTAGACTTGATGATGGTTTAATTAAGTCTAATTTTCAGGATGAGGGAGAGAAGCTGTGGCTTTTTTTGATGACTTTACATCTGCTCTAAAACAAAAATGGTTGCAATATTACCAAGTCAATCATTCGTGGTTAAACCTGCAAATGGAACTGGAAGCGGTCGATACTCCCGATGGGGGACGCCGCCCACCTTCTTACCTCATCCTGGGAATACTGAACGCCCTAGAGCCGAAGTTAGCCCAGTTGATGTTGCCGTTTGCTAGGCTCAACCCTAGCGCAGATGCCTTGATTCAGGTTTTGGAATTGGATTTCGATCCGGATATTGCTTTGGGAAACCGTCAGCCAGGACAAGCTCCACCAGCAGTATCTAGCCTGAAGCAAGAACCTGCTGCTCCTGTATCAGCGCCAGATATTGATGATGATGATTTGGGTGGATTTGACGAGGACGCTATTTCAGAACCAGTAGCCGTCGTTGCTTCCTCTACAGTTGTTACTTCCTCTACTACTGTAGTTGAGGTGGAATTAGACGACGACGCGCTAGAGGATTTTGGCGGAGCGCTGATTGAAGAATCCAGCGATGAAGAGGAAGAGGTTGTTGGCTTAATTGATGATGTGGCGCTGGATGATTTCGGCGATACTGCTAGTGATTTTGGCGATACTGCTGATGATTTTGGCGTTACTGCTGAGGAGTCTAGCGAGGAAGAAGCGGATGACTTCGGTGGCATAGGTTTGGATGAGTTTGGCGATACTTCATCTGAGGCGTTGAGTGAAGAGTCGGAAGACGATTTCGGCGGATTGGGAATTGAAGATAGTTGGGGTGAGGGAATTACCGAAGAGTCGAGCGACGACGATTCGATCGCAGATTTGGGCGACTTAACCTTAGACTCTGATGACGATTTGGGTTCCTTTGGCGATATCAACTTCGATCCTTTTACCGATTCACCTGAAAAGAAGGAAGAAGAAGAGGATGAGTGGAAATAGGCAACGGGATTAGTATTCCTGCAATTAGTCTTAGTTTGTAGTGAGGGCTTTTTTCCTCCCTTTTCAAAATCAGGACTTTAGTCATTACTACAAACTTTTTTCTGCCCGGTTTTCAAGCAATTAAATGACAGCATTCTTCGATGAAGGCGGTTATTTACAACCGTTCTAGAGGTTCTTTATTAATTTTCAGGTTTATACAAAGATCGCGAGAGAGGATTTAGTTCATGACTGTTACACAAGAACCGCAAGCGCTTAACTTTGAGTGTGAAACTGGTAATTATCATACATTCTGCCCGATTAGCTGCGTAGCTTGGCTATATCAAAAAATTGAAGATAGTTTCTTTTTGGTGATCGGTACGAAGACTTGCGGCTATTTCTTGCAAAACGCGATGGGGGTAATGATTTTTGCCGAACCGCGTTATGCGATGGCGGAGTTGGAAGAAGGGGATATTTCGGCGCAGTTGAATGATTATGAGGAATTGAAGCGGCTTTGTACTCAGATTAAACGCGATCGCAATCCCAGCGTAATCGTTTGGATCGGTACTTGCACCACCGAAATCATCAAAATGGATTTGGAAGGTTTGGCACCGAAACTGGAAGCAGATTTGGGAATTCCGATCGTAGTTGCGCGTGCCAACGGTTTGGATTACGCTTTCACTCAAGGGGAAGACACCGTATTGGCAGCAATGGCAGCCCGTTGTCCGGAAAAGGCTCCCGTGATGGAATCTGAGAAGGAAGAACGGAATGCGATCGCTAAATTGCTCAACTTCGGTAAAAAGAAAGAAGAAGTAGCATCAGAAGAATCGGAATATGTCAAGCATCCGCCGCTAGTTCTGTTCGGTTCTTTACCCGATCCGGTTGTTACCCAACTAACTCTCGAACTGAAAAAACAAGGCATCAAGGTTTCCGGTTGGTTACCTGCTAAACGCTTCACTGAACTACCAACTGTTGAAGAAGGGTATTATGTGGCTGGTGTCAATCCCTTCCTCAGTCGCACTGCTACCGCTTTGATGCGTCGCCGCAAATGCAAACTAATTGGCGCACCGTTCCCCATTGGCCCAGATGGAACCCGCGCTTGGATCGAAAAAATTTGCTCGGTGTTTGGAATTGAACCAAAAGGTTTAGAAGAACGGGAACAGCAAATTTGGGCAAGTTTAGAAGATTATCTCCAAATAATTCGCGGCAAATCCGTCTTCTTCATGGGCGATAATTTGCTGGAAATTTCTTTAGCGCGTTTCTTAATTCGCTGCGGAATGACTTGTCCGGAAATCGGTATTCCTTACATGGATAAGCGCTATCAAGCTGCTGAGTTGGCGCTGTTAGAAAAAACTTGCCAAGAAATGGGCGTACCGATACCTAGAATTGTCGAAAAACCCGATAACTACAATCAAATTCAGCGCATTTACGAACACAAGACAGACTTGGTAATTACTGGTATGGCGCACGCTAACCCCTTGGAAGCACGGGGTATTAATACCAAGTGGTCGGTTGAATTTACCTTTGCTCAAATTCACGGTTTCACCAATGCGCGTGACATTCTGGAGTTGGTAACTCGTCCCTTGCGTCGGAATAACAACCTGAAAGATTTGGGTTGGGATAAATTGGTGAAGGAAGAAGCAAAAATTTAAAGTTTTCCCCTGTTAGCTCCGAATAGATGCGTGATTGGGCGATTTTGCGATCGCCCTTTTTTTATGAGTTTGTAAACAGGAGACAGAATGATGAGTGATGTAGAAAAATATATTAAGAAACGCCAGCAAAAAGATCCTGTATTTGCCGAAAACTTTGAGACTGGATATGCAAGTTTTAAAATAGGCGTGCTATTAACGCAAGCAAGAGAAGAAGCTGGGATAACGCGGTCAGAATTAGCACGGAAATTAAATTGCCATCAATCTACAATCTCTAGAATAGAGAATCATCCAGAAAAGGTTGGTATTTCTACTATGGAAAAATATGCAAGTGCTTTAGGGAAGAAACTGATTATCGAAATTGCATAAGCTGTGGAGGCGATCGCATTTTACCCATTTTCCAAATTAGCGATTAAAATTGATGCTTAATCGAGTTGGAAAAAACTTATGAGGAAAGCAAAGTTATCTGTGGCAGCAGTTGTGTCTACGGCTGCGATCGCAAGTGGCATTTTGTTGAGTTCCGCCGATTCCGCCCAAGCTTGTAAATTTTATAAACAAAAATACCAGAAAACAAACTGGTGGCAGTCTCCTTGGTCGATAGTAGTTACTTTGCCTGGAATTGCTTTGGCAACTGCTCTTTACATGGGTGGTCGCTCTTACAAGAATGAGTGGGAGTAATCAGAGTTTTGGCTTTACAATAAAATTATTTTTAGGAGTGATTGTTTTTGCGATCGCTCTTTTTTTGAACAGCAAAGGACGCAAAGAGAACGAAGGAAGAAAAGAGAGCGATCGCAATTTTTTAATTAGAACATTGTTAAGTCTAGCGGTTTAGATGGAATGATATACATTAATTCTGCTTCATCAGGTTGTGTTTCTGAGGGAGCTAATTTCAGCCAGTCATGAAAGCTAATTCCTAGTTGGCTGATAGCTTGTACTTCTGCTTGATAAGCTTCCAAACGGCGATAGGTTTCAATTATGGATTCCATTCGTTCCAATACTTCGGGTAGACGTTTATAACCCACATTCCGCACCCGCAACTGTCACAATCGGAAATTACGGTTAGAAAAAC
>CAZJJR010000296.1:0-7442 GCA_964546365.1 uncultured bacterium
ATCAGCTTGTTTTTTAGTGCCATTAGCTTTGTCTGCAACAGCATCAACTAATTCGCCTTTGTTCATTTTGTTGCTCGAACTCCTTAAAAATTTGGTTTTCGTGATTTGTAAGCCCCATCCAACCGGAGTTGGCTTGGGGCATTTGAATGATCCAAAGTCTCTGATAGAAGACCAGGGCATTCTGCTCTTGAGCCTAGCGTCAACTTAAAATCGCTGAAATGCTCATCAAAGCGAAGTTTCACTGCCCTATTCTAAGGTGTACTTGCCGAATATGGATAGACGAAACCTTTAAGATATATGGATTTGAGGAATTTTTTACTCTTGTGGCAGTTGGAAACCCAATTTTTTGTATTGCTACGTTACAAAAAATTGAGTTTTCAGATGAATATTTCCCAGTAGTGAAGAAATTGTAGTTTAGGGTTGCGATCGCGAAAAACCGATCTTGTCCCCTTGTCAACAACACCTGAACCAGAAACCCGGTTTCTTCAAGAAACCGGGTTTCTTTTGTACCTCACTTACCGGAACAGCCCTGTTCCAATTAGTAGGAGAAACAAAACAATTCCACTACCTACTACCTACTCCCATTATTATTTACTGGCGGATTAAAACCACCCCGTTGCAGCATTTGCTGTACTTCTGGACTCGGCCTGTACCGATAACCAAAGGGAGCATTACCCGAATCATCGATAATCTGAGGTGTCACCAAAGCAATCACCTCGTTGCGCTGGTTGACTCTATTTGTACTCCTAAATAGAGCACCGATAATCGGGATATCACCCAATATAGGTACTTTAGTAATCGTCGTGCGGTCTTGATCTTGAATAATACCTGACAGAATCAACGTCTGACCATCTCTCATCCGGATTTGTCCTGTTTGCAGATCCCTTCTGGAAAGCAAATCAATTGTCACAGTACCACCAATACTACCGCTTCCTATTTCTCGTCTCTCAGCTGGTACGGTCACGCTGGGATTCACGTTTAGAGTAACGAAGCCGTTATCGTCAATCCGATTCACCTGAACCTGAAGAACCAAACCAACAGTATCTTTTTGAGTTTGTACCGTCAAAGTAGCACTATCCCCAATGCCTTGCTGCTGAACGGTTTGGTTAACAATTACTTCCTGACCTAAATTAACCCTTGCCGTCTCGCCTTCTTGGATTACAAGAGTTGGATCGGTCAAAATCTTGGCATTTCCACTAACTATCTGCGCCCGCAAAGCGGATAAAAATCGAGTGGGGAATTGGAACAGAGTAGGTAGTGTAAATGTAAGCGCTCCATCCTGGGCTATACTGTTGACACCTGGTTGAAAAGGATTGACGTTAGTACCAAAAGGAGGTCGGGGTAAGACCCCATTTGGCAAAAGAGGGCTTCCAAAGGGCTGCGGAGAAGCCGTGCTGCGGCTAAAGGGAGCGTTTGGTTGAGCATCCAAAAATCCATCCCCTGTTATAGGATTTGGAATAACAGGTGGGCTAAGTTGGCTGCCTCTTGTCTGATCGGCTGTAGGTGGCCTAACACCGCCAGTATTAACTGTTGCCACCCCTTGGTCAATTGAAAAGAAACTACCACCTATCCCGAAAGAAAAACTAGTACTAGCGACATCAGAGTTATTTAAATTAACATCAATAACCTTCACATTCACCGCTACTTGCCGACGGCGGGCATCCAGCTGACTTAAAAAAGCAGAAGCAATTTCTACTTTCCGAGGGTCGCCTACTAGAGTAATCGAATTAAGTCGCTGATCTGCCAACACGGATAAACCGGAAAGGATTAAAGGGCCATTTCCCCTCTGTGCCCGGAGTACTTTAATATCGGGTTCTCTAATTTCTACAGTCCGAGCAGCGGCTCCTTCACCAATGGTTTGAATTTGTACTCGCTCGATGGGAAGTTGAGTTTCTGCCCCTTGAGCAGTCAGAAAGTTAGCTGCTGAAGCAACGGGAACTTGGTTGAGCCGCAAACTCCGAACTACGAGATTGCTGGCAGCTTCTGGTAAATTGCTACCGACAAACACCGTGCGGTTTTGACGGTTAGCTTGTAAGCCAGTAATCCGCAAAACAGTATTGAAAACATCTTGTAGCGGCTCGTTTTCAATATCTAAAGAAATCGTACCGTCTAATGAAGTACCAGCAGGCGGTTGGCCTTGCCCGCCAGCCTGTTGAGCTTGCCCTGGTGCGCTTGCTCCCTGATTACCGATAAATACTACGTTGACGTTAGCAGCACGACCCAGTAGTGTCAAAACTTCTCTTACTGGGGCATCTCGCAGCAGCAAGCGGGGAATGCGCTCGTTCGTACCGATATCGATGACGCTACCGGAGGGATCTAGTTCGGAAACTGCAATATCACCGACTGGGGGAGCAACTGCTCTGGGTAAGAAAGGTGGCGCTGGGCTGACGGGTTGGACTGTACCGGCGGCTGGTGCGGGATCGCCTGCTCTATCGTAAGTAATTTGAGGGTTGGGAACCAGTGGCGTTTGGTTGGCTGGTAATTGAGAAGTGGGAGTTTGTGCGGTTGTATTCGGTGAAGTTGGGTTGGCTTGAGTACTGGGACTATTAGCTAGGGAAGGTAAAGTGTTGGGAACGGGAGAATTAGCAGTTCTATTATTCGTGGTTGGACTGAAATTAAAAGTAATCGCTTCTCCTTCTCGATTGGTAAGTTCTCCAGTGGGGGCATTATTAGTACCGGTGACAATAACCCGGACGCTATTGGCATCCAATTGGCTAACCGTCAATAAATCAATACCTGGGCCTGGTTTTTCTTTTCTTAAATTATTACCTTGGGGTAAGCGCAGTTGAGCATTTGTGATGTCTGCTACAAAGGCATTCCCACGATTAACTGTAAAAATTTGCGGGCGTTCGCCATCCTGAGTTTCTAGGATGACTTGAACGCCGTTATTAGTTTGTTCTACTCGTACTGCCGTTACTAGCGTTGCTGCCGCCCAGACTGGTTGGCTAGCTAACAGAACAGCAGTTCCTCCCATGAGTAGCCCAGCTAGTGCTTGATGCTGTTTCACCCTTTCCTCCTCACACAAGAATAGTATTAGTAGCTTAGTGGCTGCTGGAAAGATGATAACTCTGTTTTCCCAATCAGAAGTTTACACCTTATTTTTATTGATGCAGCATCAACAATTATTTACTTTTTATTTAGCTGGCGATGGACTGGCTGAGCCTGATGCTCCTGGGGTTGGGGTAGGAGCTACTAGTTTTTGTTCTTCGGGTGTCAGCGGTCTGAGTACCTGGAGTTTAAAGAATGTGCTGATTTTAGTTTCTGGGTTGCCGATGGGGAATATCTGGCCGTCTCGTCGTTCGATCGGTATTCTTTGATTTTGTTCGGCAATCGCCGATTTCAATTCTTTGACAACTGCTAAAGATTTTTGCCGTTCCAAATCAATCAGAAATAGCCTGGTTTGATCGAAGCTTCCTTCCATTTGAACGTTGAAGACTTGACGAAATACTTTATTATTGACCTGCGCTCCTAAAGAGTTATCGTTGACTATTCCAGAATTTGCCAGGTCTGGCTCGAATTTGGTAAGTTTTGCTTTTATTCTATCTTCGGGTAGATTACTATTTCTAGCTTCAATGCGTTTGTTGAGATCTAACAACAATGTATTTAAACTATCTGGATTAGCAAACAAAGCGGTAACTCCTGCTAATTCCCGTCTGGCTTTGATTTGCTCTTCCTGAGCTTTCGCAATTTTTTGTTCTATTGCTCCTAATTGCGATAGTTCGTCCTGCTTTTGTTGAATTTGAGTTTTTAATTCACCATTTTTTGCTAATACAGGCTGCACGAATTGTACGAATAAGTAAATTGCTCCTCCTAAACCAGCAACAGCAACTAGCGCACCGATGACAGGAGGCGATAACTGGAGTCCGAAAATACTAGGATAAGCAGAGCCTTCTCCATTTTCTCCTTCTTGAGGTATGTAAGCGGAAGTCATTACTTAAGCACTCCTTTTTGTTTGAGGTTTTCGATGCGACTTACTAATCCCAATGCACCCTTACTTTCTAATTCTGCCAACATATCGGTTGCGGGTTTTTCACTTAGATATGTTTCGATTTTAAATGATACTACTTGGGGTAATTTTGGTATTGGTTGAGAGCTACTGGATTGGTTTGGCCGAGCTTCATATAATTGAATGGGACTGTCAATCAAATTAGCGGTTACTAACCTGGTATCTTTGTCTTTGAAAAATGAAGATCTTTGCAATGTCAGCAGAAAATCATTTACTTTGCTGAATGAGTTGGCATAACCAGTAATCTCTACTTTGTCTGTAGTGGGTGTTGTGACAACAGTCTGGGTACTAGTATTGCTAGGAGGTGGGGGGGGAATATCCGGGGGCTTAGTTTGGCTAATGCCCGCAACTTGCACTCCGGCTGGAAGTTTTTCTCTCACATCTTGTAGCATGGCAGACCAAGGTTTCATCTGATTAAAGACGGTAGATAAATCTTGAGTCTGTTGCTGAAGAATTTTAGTTTCAGCAAGTATTTTGTCGAGATTTCCTTTTTTGGCAGCAGCTTGATCTACGAGAGCGGTTACATCTGCTAGTTGCTTTTCTAAGTTAGCAGTTTCGCTTTGCTGCCACAACCAAAAACCACCGACTGCGGCTGGTAAAATTACACCCAATGCTACTCCTGCATACATCAGCAATCTATCGTTAACGGGGATGGTTTTTTTAGCACCACCACCAGTTATTTGCTCTTTTGTTTGAAATTCGGGGCGGTCTTTGAGGAAATTAACTTCCAAACTGTACATTTTTTTAAACCTCTCTTAGTCCAAGTCCTAGTACAACTCCTAATCCGGGTCTTTGTACGGGAGGAATTTCTTCACTTACTTCTAAGGATAAAGCAGCAACCGGGTCTACTTGAGTAGTTGGCAAGCTCAACCGCGAGGTGAAAAATTCATCTAACTGTCCGATGCCGCCACCCGGTCCTGCTAATAACAATTGAGCTACTTCTAAATTGTTACTTTGATTGAGGTAAAAATCGATCGAGCGGCGCAGTTCATCGGCTAATTCTCCTAACACTCTTAGCATAGCGGCCATGCCTGGGTTAAGACCAGTTGAACCAGTTCGCACTGCATCGACTGGGGTGGTGGGAATGGTCATTCCTCTGAGTAATTCGGTGTTGCGAGTAGCTGGTAAATTCATGGCGCGGCTGAGGGCGCTTTGAATCTGGTACATTCCGATCGAAACGGTGCGAGAAAATTGGGGTACGCCATCGACTACTATGGCTATTTCCGTACTCTCGAATTCGATATCTACTAATACGGCAGCTTCTTGGGAAGAAAATTGTCTTAGTTGTTCTCTAATTGTCCGCAATAAGGCAAAACTATTAATTTCTAACACTTCTAGCTGTAATCCAGCTTGTTTAAATGTTTCAATGTAAGTATTTGTCACGTCTTCGCGGACGGCGGCTAGCATTACTTGTACTTTTTCGATACCGTCTTCATCTGTGAAAAAACCGAGTTTTTGATAATCGACATCGGCTTCTTCGCGAGGAAATGGTAGGTATAAACCAGCTTCGTGGTCTAATACCATACTTCTTAGTTCTTTGTCATCTAGCTCTGCGGGTACGGGTATAATTCGGACAATTGCTCCGGCTGCTCCCGGTATTGCACAGGCAACTCTAGTGGCTTTAATTTTTTTGTCTGCTAGGGCTGTCTGAATTAGTTCGGCCATTGTGGGTGGGTCGAGAATTTGGCCTTCTTGAAATACTCCTTCCGGAACTTCTACCGAGTGCAACGTTACTAGTTTAAAGCCCTGGCCTTGCTTACGCAGCTGGGCAATATTTACGCGGTCTGGGCCTAATTCAATGCCGAGTCCTGGCTTGCGCTTGGAAAACAGATTTTTCAGAGCGTCCACAGTTTTTGTCCGTTCCTAGTGATAAATTATGAGGCTGCGGCTAGAGCAAATCAGTAATAGGCGATCGGTAACAATCTACCTGCTACCCAATTTAGTCTAGAATCGCCCTGTTTGTCAGTCGGCAGGAGGAGGGGGAAGGGAAAGGGAAAGGAGGGGAACAGAGAGAAAGGTTATTTATAAAGTAATATCAATTCGATCGCAAATTATTTCGCAATGGGAATTCAGGTTTAAATGAGTCGATATAAGTCTTGGCAACGGTGGGGAATTTTTGCTCTTTTGGGATTAGTTCTTAGCTGGGCGGTCAGTTGTAGCACCGGGAACTTGAGCAACCGACAAGTTGCTGGTAACGATCGAGAAATAGAGTTTTGGACGATGCAGTTGCAACCGCAATTTACTGATTATTTTAAGGGAGCGATCGCAAATTTTGAAACGAACAATCCAGGGATAAAGGTGCGGTGGGTTGATGTTCCTTGGTCGGCGATGGAAAGTAAAATACTAACGGCGGTTTCGGCGAAGACTGCTCCTGATGTGGTGAACTTAAATCCCGATTTTGCTTCTCAATTAGCTGCCCGGAATGCTTGGCTGGATTTGGATGCGAAAGTTTCTAGCCAACAGCGCCAGAGCTATTTACCTAATATTTGGAAGGCGAGTACTCTGGAGGGAAAAAGTTTTGGTATTCCTTGGTATTTGGCAACTGATATTACTATTTACAATCAAAATTTGTTAAAGCAAGCTGGGCTTAGCAAGGCTCCGGCAACTTATGAAGAGTTAGCAAATTTTGCGAAAAAAGTTAAGGAAAAGACGGGAAAGTATGCGTTTTTCTTAACTTTCGTGCCGGGAGATTCGGCAGAGGTTTTGGAATCTTTCGTGCAGATGGGCGTGCCATTAGTTGATGGGGAAGGAAAGGCGGCGTTTAATACTGCTGAAGGTAGGGCGGCGTTTCAGTATTGGGTAGATTTATATAAACAAAAATTGTTGCCGCAGGAAGTATTAACGCAAGGACATCGAAGGGCGATCGAACTTTATCAAGCGGGTGAGATTGCTTTGCTGAGATCGGGTACTCAGTTTTTGAGTACGATCGCGAAAAACGCGCCTGCGATCGCTGAAGTTTCTGCTACTGCTCCTCAGATTACTGGCAAAACTGGTAAAAATGGGGTGGCGGTGATGAATTTGGTGATTCCTCGCGATACAGACCAGCCTGATGCTGCGCTAAAGTTTGCTTTGTTCGTAACTAACGATGAAAACCAGTTGGCTTTTGCTAAGGCGGCTAATGTTTTACCTTCGACGGTGAAGGCGCTGGCAGATGTTTATTTTCAACAAGTTCCCGCTCGAGCTACGGCTGCGGATAAGGCACGGGTGGTGAGTGCGACTCAGATGAAACAGGCAGAAGTTTTGATTCCGGCGATGAAGAACGTCAAGCAACTGCAAAAGGTAATTTACGACTATTTGCAGGCGGCAATGCTGGATGAGAAGTCGGTAGATGCGGCGGTGACGGATGCGGCGAAGGAATGGGATGAGAGTGTGAAGGGGTGAGGAAGTGAGGGGTTACTGTTTTAGCAGACACAAACCCCTTGCTTTTTTAGGCAGT
>CAZJJR010000297.1:0-7419 GCA_964546365.1 uncultured bacterium
ACCCTCCCCTTGGTAAGGGGAGGGCTAGGGTGGGGTTCATTACTCAAATAGGATGCCTATATAGATGATTTAATTTTGAAATAAAACTTAACTTAGTTATCAAGAATAGGTAATATACATTACATATTTTACAATATACATAGGGCAAATAACCAACTGTAATTGCTCTGCTTGCACGGTACTAGAAAATATTTCCATACTGCGGCAATCTACAGAGGCGTTTCCATCTAGCTTCCTGGTAACAGGGTATAAGCGATAATTAATACATGATTTTTACTGAAGACCCTTCATCCTACAGGAATGTTGGGTTAGATCGGGGGTGTTATTTGAATTAAGATCTTGGCAGGTTTTGCTCTTCCGATTTTATTATAAGTGCGGTTATGGTGGTAGTAAGAAGCAATTAAGCTGCCTTTGCACGCACTGGCGCAGCATAGGTCAATATATAAAAGATCGTCAGGGTTTCTATTCTAAATCTTTTTGAGAGAACCAGTAAGGGTGGGATTAATGGTTGATCTTAAACTACGGGTATACATAGAAGACAATATAGAGAAAACGCTTACCGTCAATCGGGATCAGTTTATACTAGGTAGGGCGTTGGAGTGCGATTTATCATTGCCTTATTTTGGCATTTCTCGCCATCATGCTCGCATTTTTAAAACGCCTGAAGGAGTTTGGTTTCTGGAGGATTTGGGTAGTAAAAACGGTACGGTATTAAATGGTAATTTTATTACCTCTCCTCAGATGGTTAATCACGGTGATGTGATTCAATTAGGGAGTATTTATTTAAGTGTAATGCTTGGGGATGATAACTCGGATTTCCAAAAAGGTGATATGGAAACCCAAGTGGTAGGAGTTACGATTTTTCGTAACGTACAAGATTTGCAAAAGCAGTGGATACAAGCGGATAATCAAGGGGATGATGCAAATCGGCAAGAAATTGCGATCGCGCGTTTAAAAGACTTATTAGACATCGCCAAAGGTTTGAATTCAGCCGAATCTATAGAAGCAATTTTTAAAGCTGCCCAAACAGTTGTTTTTCGTTATCTTAATAGTATTGAGCGGTTGGCTTTATTAATTGATGTAGATGGTTTTGGCAAGTTGGAATTTTTAAACGGTGCTGCCAGAGATGCGTATGAAAACGATCATTTCGTGTTAGATGGGAATTGGGTTAGTCGCAGCATTTGCCAAAAGGTTTTTGCAGAAAGAGTGGCAATTCAAACGGCTGATGCTCAAAGAGATTCGCGATTTGATAACGAACAAAGCATTATTGATAAAGGCATTCATAGCGTAATGGCCGTACCTCTTTGGGATGAAAATAGAGTAGTGGGAGTTCTTTACGCTGATGGGCATATTTCTTTTGATGATTCTGCTCAAAAGAACGAGGAAGATATTAGCTTTTTTTCGACTTTAGGAAACTTGGTGGCTTCCAGCGTGCAACGTTGGTTGCTAACGAGAAAATTGAGAAATGAAGAGTCAATTCGTCATAGATTGGAACGATATCACTCTCCGGCTGTCGTGCAACAAATGATGACGGCGGGAACTTTGGAAAATGGCCGCATCTCTCCTAAAGAAAGCGAAATTAGCATTTTGTTTGCTGATATTGTTGGTTTTACGGCTCTTTCCGAACGGTTGAAGCCGGGAGAAATTGCGGAATTATTGAATAGTTTTTTTGAGGAAATGTTGCAGGAAGTTTTCGCCGTGAGCGGTACTTTGGATAAGTTTATCGGTGATTGCATTATGGCATTTTTTGGTGCGCCAGAACCGCAATCAGATCACGCAGATAGGGCTTTGAATGCTGCGAAAGGTATGCTCGATCGCTTGGATAAATTGAATGCCGATAAACTACTTAGGGAACCCCTACAATTACGAATTGCGATTAATAGTGGTAAGGCGGTGGTAGGAGACGTGGGAAGTTCTCAAAGAGTTGATTATACGGTGTTGGGCGGTACGATTAATTTGGCTTCTCGGATGGAAGCAATTTGTCCTGTGGGTAAGTGTGTGGTCAGCGAAACAACTTACAGTTTGTTGCGTCCTTCTATGCGTTTGGGTTTAGATGATATGGGAGAATATCGTTTTAAAGGTATCGATCGACCGATTCGGGTTTATTATACTCATAGAAGTAGTTTCATGCCATAGTATGTAAGCGAATTTAATGGTTTTGTAGTAAGAATTTCAGTTGTTAATTTTTGACTTGGATAGGATAAAAGTCTCACATTTACGGAGATAGAAACCTGGTTGATTTAATCAACCAGGTTTCTATTTTTATTTATCTGAATAATCAAAACTAAAGTATTGACCAGAAATGATTAAACGATTAAGTTTAAATAAAGGGAGAGGTCAGTCCTAAAATTTTTATTTCATCGCCGATTTTGATAATTTTTCCTACTTCTGATGTGGGTACTTTTGTATTGATACTCAAGCGGTAAAAGTGATTGAAATAAGATGGATTTACCCATGATGGTAAAGTTTCTCTTCGTTTCTCAGAAAAGACTTTTTGAAAATGAGGGTAACTTTCGCCTGTTAAGGGGTTTCTGGTGGGAACTACACAGCGTTGACAGGGATTGATTCCGTGAAAAGTTACTTCACCGATTTGGAATTGAACGATTTGTTCTGGATTGTTAAATAATCGATCTTCCCAAAAGGCTGGTACGCCACCAATTTCAATATTTGCTCTCAGGCGTAACCGCATTTCATTTATAGTAATACCGCGAAACCAAGAGGCAACTGTTTCTATAGTGCTGGTGCTAATAATAGTTGGCCCAGATGCGATCGCATCATCTGGAAAACCGGTGACAGAGTTTTGAATTAATTGAACTGAGAAACCGAAATATTCACTCAACCAGCTTTCTAGTTGGGTAGTTTGTTTTGGTAAATTAAATACTTGTTTTTCGGTGGTATTTTGGATTTGCAGAGTAATGGTTTTTGTGGGTGCATCCCAGGACGATCGCAATAAATGTACTTTTGGGTTACGCTTACCATTGACAAATTTACCTTGGGAGTCCGCGATCGCAAATTCTCGGTCTTGCTGTAAAGCACCGCTGGCTAGAATTGTAGCCCGATCTACTGCTACTGCATCCAGTGATTTGATGGGATAAATGAAAATGGCTGCAACGTATGGCATTTGGGCAATTTGAATAGCTATAGAGCTTATCTTAAGCCAAGGTAATGCTCAGTTTAATTGAGTGAATTTGTTAAATTTTTTGTTATTTTTAACATTTGAGCTAAAAGTAAGTATTTAAATATAAAAATCATCTCTCTTAAGTTAGAGAAAATCGAGTGTAAAATATATGGGCCGAATTAATGGTTATGTTGGTCGTCGCTCTATTTTAAAGCTGGCAGGTATAGGAGGAATGGGTTTAGCGGCGGCTGTTGGGGGTGGAATATTTTGGAGTACCCACCAAGCTGGCGTTTCACAACCTACTACTGGTAGCGATCGTAAACCAGTTAATCCTGATGAAGCGTTGAAAATGTTAATGGAAGGGAACAAGCGATTCGTGCAGCAAAAGCGAATATATCCCGCTCAATCGCGATCGCGCGTGCAAGAAACTGCCACAGGTCAGAATCCTTTTGCTGGTATACTTGCCTGTGCTGATTCGCGCGTACCTGACGAAATCATCTTCGATCGAGGAATTGGGGATATATTCGTGGTGCGGGTAGCTGGAAATGTGGTAAATCCAGATGTTTTAGGGAGTCTTGAATACACTACAGCACTACTGGGATCTCAGTTAATCATGGTATTAGGTCATGAAAGATGCGGTGCAGTAACAGCAGCAGTAAAAGACGAAGAAGTTCCTGGTAGTATTAGTTCTTTGGTTAATGAAATTAAGCCAGCAGTGGAAAGAGTCAAAAACCTATCAGGCGATCCAGTGGAAAATTCAGTGGTATCTAATATCAAATATCAAGTAGAGTTGTTAACAAAACAGTCAACAGTTTTTAAAGATCTGATCGAGCAAGGTAAACTAAAGATTGTGGGCGCTCGTTACGATTTAGATAGTGGGGAAGTTACGCTAGTTTAAACTTTAAAACCCATTTCCGCCAATCCTTGGTGCAATCGTTTTGCTTCTGAAGGATTGCTTTTTTCGTGAAGTGCGATCGCTCTTTGAAAAGCCGATAAACTTTCCGGTACGTTGCCGATTTTCAGCAACACTACTCCTAAGTTTTGATAGGCTTCTGCATAGTTAGGATTCAAATCGATCGCTTGTAGGTAAGCTGCGATCGCATTTTCCATTTCTCCTAATGCCTTCAGCGTCATCCCCAAGTTATAATAACCGACAGCGAAATCGGGGTCAATTTGTAAAGCAGTTTCATAAGTGCTTTTAGCTGCTTGAAGTTTGCAAGTCGCTTTTAAAATATTACCGAGATTATTATAAGCAGCTAATTTTAACTTGGGTAAAAGAGTGATTTGAGTTGCCAATTGATAATGGTATTTGGCTAAATTTAATTGCTGCAAAGTTTCATAAGCCATTCCCAAATAGTAGTGTAACTCATACAAAATAAACTCATTGATTCCCGAAATATTTAAACTCTTTTTTAACAATTCAATACCTTGGTTGGTGTTATCTGTTTGTACGTACAGAGTTCCCAATTTAATCCATCCATAAGAATCATTAGGATGCTTAGCCAGGTATTTTTCCATTGCCGATCGTGCTTCTTGCAACTTATCTTTCAGAGCTAGCCGTTCCTTTTGATAGCCATGATGCAAAATAGCCACATCCGGCAAATATCCTACTTGCCATTGCGGTTCTTTTTGTAAAAGCTGCACTATACTATCATCTAGCATTGCATAATAAGGCCGAGAAAAATTAATGGTTGGATGAGGGCGAAATAAACGAGACACTAGGGAATATGGTGATTGTTCTAAGCCGATATCTTGCCTTAATAAATTAATTACTAGATACTGAGGTTCGAGGATAGCTTTCTTAATCTGCGGCACGATTTCTGGAGCTAGTTCTTCATCTGCATCTAGAATTAAAACCCAATCTCCTTGAGCATATTTGAGAGAATCATTGCGGGCTGCCGAGAAATCATCGCACCATTGATAATTATAAATTTTCCCGCCAAATTTTCTGGCTATTTCCGGTGTTCTGTCGGTAGAACCAGTGTCTAAAACTATTATTTCATCTACTAATTCTTTAACGCTATTGAGGCAATTAGGTAAAGATGCCTCTTCATTTTTAACAATCATGCAAAGACTGAGCATTAGATCGCCCCTACTGTTGGTGGAAAACCGGATTGTTTTGGCTGTAAAGCATGGGGCATAGGGAATTGAAAGTGCTTATAAGCAAGGATTGTAGCAATTCAATTTCCTTGGCCGATCGTGCTATGTAGGTGAGAGTCTGCCAGATCGGATGTTTGAAAGATAATGCGATCGCGCCCCTGAGTTTTGGCTTGGTAGAGTGCCCTGTCCGCACCAGCAATGAGAGTTTCCGGCGAACGATCTCCCATCGGAACAACGCTACAGACTCCTAAACTTAGACTAACGTATTCGTTGACATCTGAGGCAATATGAGGAATCATTAATTGTCGCATTTGTTCGCGAATCGCTTGGGCTACTTGGATAGCACCTTCAGCAGGAGTATTGGGTAAAATGATGGCAAATTCTTCACCACCGTAGCGAGCCACTAAGTCAGCCGAACGTTTGGCTGAACGAGTGGCGGCAAGGGCGATTTTTTGCAAACATTCATCCCCGCACTGATGTCCGTAATAATCGTTGTATTTTTTAAAATAATCGACATCGAATAAAATTAAAGATAATGGTTGTTTTTCTCGAATTCCGCGCTGCCATTCTTGAGATAAGTAGGCGTCGAAACGACGACGATTAGCTACTTTGGTTAAGCCGTCTAAGTTAGCAAGTCGTTCTAATTCTAAATTCGCTCGAATCAAGTCTGCTTCTATTTTTTTGCGGTGAATCATCGAGCCTAATTGAGTTGCGATCGCGTTTACCAGCGTTAGCGATCGTTCGTCGGGGATCATTTCCCGTTTCTGAAAAAACAGCAAAACAGCAAGAACTTGATGCTCTAATGCGATCGGAATAGCTATAGCACCTTTTAATCCCGCTTCCTTCGCACTTTGCACTCGATAAAACACTCCTTCTTCTGCTTGGGATACATCTTCGATCCATTCTAGTTGTTGAGAGAACCAAACTCGCCCGGGTAACCCTTCACCAAGCGCAAAGCGCAACTTACAACTTTCACTATGAAATTGTTGCAAATAAACCTTATTACCATACCAAGCGCGACTATATTCTAATAATTTAGTTTCTGAATTGGGAATCCAAGCTTCGCCGAAATCCCAGCCTATTGTTAAACAAACATTTGCCAAAATAACTTCTAATGCTTCCTCTACATTAGCTGCCGAACTAATTGCTTGAGTAGTGGTTAGTAAAAGTTGCAATTGAGCGTTCTGATTTTGCAATTCTAGCTGAAAACGACGCAGGCGTAATTGATTTTCAATCCGAGCTAAAACTTCGATTTCTTCAAAAGGTTTAGTAATATAATCTACTGCTCCTATCTTAAAGGCCGTTACCTTATCAACTGCTTCATCTAAAGCACTAATAAAAATAATTGGAATGTCGCACGTTCGTTTATCTTCTTTGAGTTGTTGACAAACTTCATAGCCGTTTAATTGCGGCATCTTAATATCAAGTAAAATTAAATCGGGAGGGTTCGATCGCGCTGATTGAAGAGCCAGGTTACCATTAGGAGCAACCCTAACTTTATATCCTTGACGAGACAAAATTTGGCTGAGGAGAGTAAGATTGACTATTGTATCGTCTACTACTAAAATATTCACTTTTGATAAAACAAAACACTCCTGATTCATAATTCATTATCTAGTTAATATCGGGATTTTAGAAAATAAGTCATCATTTTTCCTTTACCTTTAATTATTACAGTTCCTCGTTCGGTAAATATAAATTTATCTCCCAGGCGATCGCAACCAAAACATTATCTTTATAGAGCAAATTTTGATTAAAGTTCATAAACTATCCACAGCCTGAATTAACGCTAGTAATTGCTCGAATTGATACTGGTTTGCCAAATTTGATATGTTGTCTGCCAGTACTTCATTTTGCGGACGTAAATCTTCAATAAAACCGCTAATTTCTTCTAAATCGCCTTCTACGATCGCCTGACGCAAACCCAACAAAAAGTTTTTGGGTAAATTCGCCAAATCATTGGGACTTAAAGAATTTTTTTCGGGTAAACTTTCTCGATCGGAATTAATTTTTTCTTCATAAATTAGGGAAACCCCTAAATATTTTTCAATAAATTCAAAGATATCTTGTTCTCGAAAAGGTTTACTAATAAAGTCATCACAACCTGCTGCCAATATACTTGCTTTTTCTTCCTCAAAAGCACTTGCTGTCAAAGCAATTATTTTAGTTTGATGGCTTTTTCCCATTTCCGGTTCTGTTCT
>CAZJJR010000298.1:0-840 GCA_964546365.1 uncultured bacterium
AATATGTTTTCCCAATTTCAAGTTCGCTATCCAACCGGCAGTTTAATTTCTGATTTAATTACGATTTATAACGGCAAATACGTCGTTCGGGTGTTGGTTGAGGTCGATGGTATAGCACGGGCAACTGGAATGGCGGTTGCCGATACGATCGAACAGGCAGAAGACCAGGCAAGAATTAGAGCGTTAGCAGTGATGGGAATTCACATCACTGGAAAGACTAATACTCAGCCGGAAGTAAGTGAATTTGCCCAGCGTCTTCCCTTTTCAACAGAAAGATCCGAACCGTCCAATTTAACCAGTATATCTACTGATACAAGTTGGTTAAATGAACCAAAAAATGTATCTTTACCAGAAAAAACTTCTTCGATCGCATCTAGCAAAGCAAACAGTACTTTTTCCGGAGGCACTCAAACCGTTACGGGTAATTCAGATTGGCAAAAAAATGATTATATTCAAAGTCCGGACATCGGTTCATCGCTTCCTGAAGTTGAACCGAATATTGCTTACAGTAAGGTAACCCCGATCGGTTCCCGCCGTCACGAACCTGAAATAGATCCTGTCCTAACGAATCAAGTAACAACAAAAAGTAATTCTGCTTCCGAAAAAACTGCTTTAGATGCTCCCATCGATTCATCAGATACGATCAACATGATTAATATCGAAATGAAGCGAGTAGGCTGGACGAACGAACAAGGACGCGAGTATTTGTGGCGGACTTACAAAAAGCGATCGCGTGCCCAACTAAGCGACGAACAGTTAGTAGAATTTCTCAGCCACTTAGAATCTTTACCATCTCCAGAGTCTTGAGGGGATGGGGAAATGGAGTGAGTGGGTAAGAGA
>CAZJJR010000298.1:856-3218 GCA_964546365.1 uncultured bacterium
CATTCTCTTTCATTCTGAATTCTGACTTCTGAATTCTGAATTCATCCTTTCCCCTTCCCCCTGCTAATTAACCGACAGCGACAGGTTTGCTACCAGCTGCGGTGCGATCGATCACTTGATCGATCAAACCGTATTCTTTCGCTTCATTAGCAGACATGAAGAAATCCCGTTCGGTGTCTTGTTCGATGCGATCGAGCGGTTGACCCGTGTGTTCGGCTAACATTTCATTCAGGCGGCGCTTGTGGTAAAGAATCTCTTTTGCCTGAATTTCAATATCAGTAGCTTGACCTTGAGCACCACCTAGAGGTTGGTGAATCATGATCCGAGAATGGGGCAAACTCATCCGTTTTCCTTTCGTACCGGCACTCAGCAGAAAAGCACCCATACTCGCTGCCAGTCCCGTACAAATGGTGCAAACATCCGGGCGGATTTGTTTGATGGTGTCGTAAATGCCCATGCCTGCCGTTACGGAACCACCAGGAGAGTTGATATAAATATAGATGTCTTTTTCAGCATCTTCCGAGTCTAAAAAGAGCAACTGAGCCACAATCAGATTGGCCAGATCCGAGTCAATCTGTTTGCCCAAGAAGATAATTCTCTCCCGCAGCAGACGGGAATAGATATCAAAGGCGCGTTCCCCACGCCCAGACTGTTCGATAACGGTAGGTATCATTGAGCCTGCTTTTTTAGTAATTTGTCTTAATTTTATCGATATTCCGCGAGTACGGGCTTTGGCGGTTTACCGAAAGCGGGAGGCAGGGGACAAAACACAATTCTTTGAAAGATGTCTCAAGATAGTGAGTGAGTCGCTTTGGCTTGAAACCAACTCCTTCCTTAAAAAGAACCTTTCCAAGGGATTTGCGATCAAATTTGTCGCGCTACTTTAGTTGTAAGGTAGTGTCATTTCAGACTAATTTATTTGTTAATAAGCTGCTCTGAAATTGACAATACCTAAAGATTAAGCCTTAACATTTGTGACAACCGCTTCTGCCATCTCAGTTTTATCTGGGGAACTTGGTTGTTTATCCATGATAGATTGAGTAGTTTGACGAAATGATGCGATCGATACCAGACGACTCGAAGCAGAATCCCACAGGATAAATTTGAAACAATCAGGAATATCGGAAATTCGTAGAACTTTTACATTAGTTAGCAGGTGATGATTTTGATTGTGGCAAGCTTCCAGGTTGTAATTAGGAATTTTTTCGCAAAGGTGATGAATGTTGTGGTAGCCGATATCTGCGGCAAACCACCTGAACACTTTTGGTAACTCTAGGTAACTGCTGCCTTCAATTGCGCCACGCAGATAATCCCAACCTTCCGTTTTGTGGGCGTAAGAACCATCAAAATTATGCTGCACGAAGAAGACACAAATGAAAACCGCCGCAGCAAGAGTTAAATTAATCGAGTAAACACTCCAGAAAAAACCAAATCCCAATAAATTACCCAGAAAAATCCAACCTCCAACTACGCAAATGTTGTTGAATAGTAGATCCCAAAACTCACCCGCCGTGTACCAATTTTTAGATTTGTAAGAGGAGATGATTTTTGCTAAACCAATACCTGGGTCTTGTTTAAGGCAAGTCAGGAAGTGACCGATAAAACCATAGATTCCCAAAATCAAGGCAAGTCTTGGCTTAATGGCAAGGTAGAAAAAACCTCCGGGGAAGATCATCAATGGGTGTCTGAGCAATTCATACCGCCGTTGAGCGGATGGACTGAGTTTGGCAAACTCTTCAGTCGTTATCAACGCAGAAGGGCCGCGATACCGCTGCCAATCACCGTTTGTTTTGTGGTGATAGGCATGACCTCTTGACCAGGGGTATTGAGGAATCGCGTTGATCGCACCGAGCATAAAGCCGACGACCCGATTGACCCATTTTGAACTAAAGAGCGAATAGTGCCCGCAATCGTGCATCAAAGAAAAACAACGCCCTGAAAAAAGCGCCATCAGAACTACGATCGGTGGAAGCAACCAGTAGGAAATAAAAGCAGCTTTAACAGCTAAAAACCATAAAAGGATATAGGGAACAACTGTATTGAGAATTTGATAAGTCGCCCGTAAGTCGTTGCTCTTCATGTAAGGAGCTAGGACAAAATCCGATTTTTTAACTGTAGTTTCCATTCAATCACGTCTCTTGTGAACAACCTTGACTCTACTAGAATTTTCTGTGGGTCGCAATTTAGCGATACAAGAAACTACCGCTAAGCAACTAAGTACTAGCAGCTTTTCGTCAAATCACTTTACCACTAGTAGGTATCCCTGACCGAAAAAAAAAGGGTTTCAAGCCTCCCCTTTCAAGTGAATCATCAAAGAAATGCTCGCCTATCTAAAGCTCCGCCCGATCATTGCCCAGCCAAT
>CAZJJR010000298.1:3243-7266 GCA_964546365.1 uncultured bacterium
TCTAAAATCGAATGACCGGACTTACGAACATCACTTCCAAATGAGGTAAGCGTAAATTTCTACTTTCTTTCTACTTATTAAAATGTGATACCTCGTTTTTGGAAGGCTGAGAACTAATTTAATTGGGAAATTGTCTATCTCTTACTTCACTGCCATAATGTTGTACTGCATTGATAATTATTTCTCGCAAATTGACATAAGTTTTGGCAAATGGGGGTTGTTTTTCCGTCATTCCGAGCATATCGGCAGTTACTAATACTTGTCCATCACAATGATTACCCGCACCAATGCCGATCGTAGGAATGGTTAATTTTTGGGTAATTTGCAAAGCTAATTCTGAGGGAATATGTTCCAAAACGATCGCAAATGCACCCGCTTCTTCCAGTGCGATCGCTTCTTGTAAAATTTTCTCACTATCTTGCGGCGTTTTTCCTTGCTGACGATAACCTAACTTATGCACTGACTGCGGTGTCAAACCTACATGACCTAACACGGGAATACCGGCTTGCACTAAATAAGAAACCGTTTGTGCCATTGCTGGATATCCACCTTCTAATTTTACTGCCTGTACTCCCGACTCTTTCAAAACTCTTCCCGCCGAGTGGATTGCTTGCTGAAGGCTTTCTTGATAACTCAAAAATGGTAGATCGCAAACTACTAACGCCTGTTTGACACCACGCCGCACCGCTTTAGCGTGATGGATCATTTCATCCAAAGTAATTGGCAGAGTTGTTTCATAACCTAGCGCTACCATACCCAAGGAATCGCCTACCAGGATCGCATCCACCCCAGCCGCATCTAAAATTTGTGCGATCGCAAAATCCCAAGCTGTTAGCATCACGATCGGACGCCCTTGCTGTTTCCATTGGATTAATTGCTGGGTTGTAATTGCCATGAATAATTGCCAATTCTATTAATTAGCTTAACATTGCATCTTCTATAAGAATCCTATTTTATTTAGGATTTTTTCGAGTAATAGGCAAAGATGCGATAGACGCTTTGTGTTCTTTTTTGCAGAGTAGAACGTCAAAAAAACATTAGGATCGATCCTTTAAGACTACTCTATTGCAAAATTTACATAAATTATCTGTGTTCATCTGTGTTTATCTGTGGTTATCTGTGGTTTTAATATCAACGTTGCGGTTTAATTGTTTGCACGAAGTTAAGAAAGCGATTGGTTTCTTCATTTCCTTGGATATCCAATAAAGCCACATCAACAATTTTTTGAGAACCGTCTGTCATCTCAACTTTCATCGGTACTCTTGCGCCAAGACCGTAAGTTTTTATGGCTAACTCGACTTGGTTGCAGCGGAAATTAAAGGTTCCCATATTTATTCTGCCGTTATTTGCCCGATATTCCCACTGCATGACTTTTTCAATATTACCAACTTTAGGTTGATTGCAGTAAAAGTGATGGCTCAAGGCTATCATTCGGGCGACGTGAACATCGTATAAACGCATACGTCCGCCAAAAGCAGAAACGGTGGTGTTGCGATCGGGTACTTCCATATAAGCATTCATCACATCTGCCACTAGTGTTTCTTCCAATTTAACCTTATTGATTTTGATGTCAGAATTAGCGGCAGTTTGGGCAAAAGCTATTTGGTTAATTGCATACTGAGTAGTGGTAGCGATCGCAATTGTAGTAATGAGTTTGACGAATTGTGGGAATTTCAGCATATAAGCCAAATAATTAACTTTTTTTAGTTGTTAGCATTAACTTTTAGATACCCAACTTATCTAAGAAGATGGGTATCTGCCTTCACCAATATTCAGCTATGACTTTTAGATTATTGATATTAATAAAGCTTCACCCATTTTCCATTTTTCCCCTTTTATCTACTGACGACTAACTCGACTAAAAGCACCGTGACTTCTAGCAGCACCACTATTCAAACTTACCCAAGCTAATCCTTCAGTAGTACCTATCCATAATTTATTGCCAGTATCAGGTGAAATGGAAAGCACTTTTGCTGAAGGTAAACCGCTAATTTGACCGGCTAAAGTAGAGGTATAAGGGTTGTAGCGAAATACACCTTCATTTGTGCCAACCCAAAGACTACCTAGTTGATCGACTTGTAAGGCTGTAATATTTTTTTCGGCAAATTCAGGTACGTTTCGCACTACTTCTCCTGTGAGGGGGTTGAGTTCGATTAGACTGCTGGGAGTACCAACCCAGAGACTTCCTCTAGTATCTAATGCTAAAGCTTGTACGGCTGTGCCTGGTAAGTCGGTAACGCGACCGATCGGAAATGCACTAGCGGTATCTATCCGCACTAAACCATCAAGGGTTCCCACCCATAGTTGACCTTCCGGGTCTAAACTGAGGGCGTTGGCGCTGACTCCATCTAAATTTTGTAGGGTAGTCATTAAGAATCCTCGATCGGGACTAATTAGGGATAAACCTCGATCGCCTCCTACCCATAAATAGCCTCTTTTATCAATTAAAAGAGACAAAACTCTATTAGATGGCATGAAGAAATTTTGGGCAGTAATTTCATTAGTTCGGGGGTCTACTCGCTGCAAACCTTGATAGGTTCCCACCCAAATTCTGCCTACTTTATCTTGTGCGATCGCGCCAATTACATAATCTGGTAAAGTAATTCGCGCCAAAATTCTCCCAGTATTGGGGTCTATGCGGGCTAAACCTTGCCAAGAACCCACCCACAGATTACCAGTCACATCCCTTTGCAGCGCACCGACTCGATATTCTGCTTGCTGAGAAGTTGGGCGCTGTATCCGCAATATTTCTACATTTGGTGGCGGTGGTTGGGCGGGATAAACAGGGCTAGGTCTTTCTGTGAGAGTAGATTGAGCTAGCACATCATTATTATTAATGCTAGAAATTCCTAAAAATGCCCCTAACCCAAATACCACAAAACTCAGGGAAATACTTTTGGGATGTCCGTAAGAGAATGACATAGCATTAAACGACTAATTTAGATAGATGATTTATACCTTACTTAATTTAATCTCTGGCGAGAAGTTTTGGCAGGCTGATGCCTAAATCATAAAATGTGTCTTTATGTATCTCTATTGCAATAAAACTTCATATATGTTTTGTGAATATAAATTAAGGTTATGAGAATCTAAAAAAAAATTGAAGTTTAGCTAATTGATTTCTTGATATAGTTTTAAACAACTGCCAGATGGCACAAAAAAATTGAAGTGATTCCCAGGAAGGGATATATGTCTTACGCGCAAACAAAGACTCAGACAAAATCTGGGTATCAGGCTGGTGTTAAAGATTATCGTCTGACTTATTACACTCCAGATTACACTCCAAAAGACACTGACGTTCTGGCGGCTTTCCGTGTAACGCCTCAGCCGGGTGTACCTCCCGAAGAAGCCGGTGCTGCTGTGGCTGCTGAGTCTTCCACTGGTACTTGGACGACTGTTTGGACTGACTTGTTAACCGACCTCGATCGTTATAAAGGTCGTTGCTACGATATCGAACCCGTTCCTGGCGAAGACAACCAGTACATCTGCTTTGTTGCGTATCCCTTGGACTTGTTTGAAGAAGGTTCTGTAACCAATATGCTTACCTCGATCGTAGGTAACGTATTCGGTTTCAAAGCTCTGCGTGCGCTGCGTTTGGAAGACATGAGGATTCCAATTGCTTACCTGAAAACATTCCAAGGCCCACCCCACGGAATTCAAGTAGAGCGCGACAAGCTGAACAAGTACGGTCGTCCTTTACTGGGTTGTACGATTAAGCCCAAACTAGGTTTATCGGCTAAGAACTACGGTCGTGCAGTGTATGAGTGTCTGCGCGGCGGTTTGGACTTCACCAAAGACGACGAAAACATCAACTCTCAGCCATTCATGCGCTGGCGCGATCGCTTCCTGTTCGTACAAGAAGCAATCGAAAAAGCTCAGGCTGAAACTGGTGAAATCAAAGGTCACTACCTGAACGTGACCGCCCCCACCTGCGAAGAAATGATGAAGCGCGCCGAGTTCGCCAAAGAACTCGAAATGACGATCATCATGCACGACTACCTGACTGCTGGCATCACCGCTAAC
>CAZJJR010000299.1:0-5920 GCA_964546365.1 uncultured bacterium
CAAACTTGGGTTATTAATGTAGAGTTCGGTTGATTGAAGCTTTACTATCTAATCATTAAATTGATTCACTAGCCATAGCCAAATGCGGTATTCTATAAATGATTATTATTTGACTCTAAACCCGCATGAAACGCAAAATTTTGTTAATTTTTATTGGCTTAATTATTTCTTTCAATGTATTGGTATCGCCTGCTTTCTCGCAAACTGCATCAAACTGCGATCGTCATGAAGAAAGCGTTGCTTTTCAAATCCCATCATATAAGATTCAGCATCAAGGAGAAGCTGTACTCAACATCAAAGTTGCCTACCGCGTAACGCCAGATGCGATCGAGCAAAAAGATTACCCTGATTTTATGCCAATGAAAAATGATATCGATCGTTTTTTTGTCAATTATCCAAATGAAACAGATTATTGGGAAATCGTTAATAGAAATCTTCTCCAATTTATGTTAGCTCGATATTCCCAAATCTCATCTTTGAGTATTGAGCTTGATGTCATGCCAACTTCGCAAGAACCTTTTCCTCATTCGAGTATTGTCAAAAGTACTCGACCCCAAGGTTGTCATCTCACTATTTAACATTTATAAGCTCAAATCAAAAGATAGGAAATGAAAGTACTAGAACAAACCACTAATAAACTAGTTATTAAAAGAAACGATTTTTTAAGTGTGTTTTATCTAATCAACAGTTTGGTAACGAGTCTGACAAGCTGGTTTTCTTTGTCAGTTTTTTGGGACTCTATTAACCATTTAATTTCCAAAAAGAAGGGTTTGGTAAGTTACGAATCAATACTGATAGCGGCGCTAATAGGAATAGTTTTTTCTATAATTGCGCTACTATTTTTTATGGGAGCGCTTTTCAACGCACCTTATGCGAGGATTTTTACTTTTGATAAAGAGCGTCATCTGTTTAGCGTGAAAAGTAAATCGCTGATTAGACTCGATCGAGAGTTTTTGTCTAAAAAATTGCCGAAACCTTTAAATTCACTATTAATCGGAGATACTACTGTAGAGTACCCACTTTCAGAAGTTGTTGAAGCGCGACATATAATTCAACTAAGTTCAAATGGAAAAATGGATCGAGTTAGCATTATTCTCAAGTCTGATATCGCCATCGACATCACTGAATTAAGCGGTGGAACGCTAGCGGCTGGAAAAGAAGAAATAGCTGAATTTATTAACAACTTTATCAAGAGTTAAACAAGTAAGCAGCCAGATGATAAAGTAGATATACTAAACATTGCCCCTGCGTTGAATTTGCTCTGGAAATTCTGGCACTAACAAAGAGCGGGTTAATTCTCCTTGGCGATTATAAAATCTCATTTTACCTTGCGAATCACAAACCCAAACTTCTTCGGCTCCTGCGGCGAAGTATAAATCTTTTTTTTCTAACATTTCTTCTAAAGTATTGCTAGCAGATATTACTTCTACGCAAATTTCTGGTGCGATCGAAGCTACTGTTTCTTCTAAAATAAGATCTGCTATTCGATCGGAACACCAAACAACATCAGCGACTTTAACTCCATCAGTGGTTTGAATTGCACACTCTGGGAATGCTAACCCCGTTTCCATTAGCTCACTCAGCAGAGTTATAATTATACCTTGATAAGCAGAGTGTTTTGGTTTGGCTGGACTCATTACAATTTGTCCCCATTTGTTCAATTCAATTTTGAATGGTAAATTTTGCAACTGTTTATTTTCACATACTTCTTGCCATTGCATAGCTAGCTACCTCAATTGCTTACGATAATTTTAACATTGAAGTTGAGCGATCGCATTTTTCACCCCATTCTCTTTATAATTCAGTAGCGTACATCATATATCTCTTTAATAATTTCTTCATCCGTGCGATCGTCTTCCCAAGCACCAAATGTTTCCATAAACTTTTCGAGGGAATGTTCTTTTGATATTTCTTGAGGTTGTAACTGTAGAGTTGGCAAATTCATCATTTCTTCCTTGATGACTTGGCGAACAACTTTTGTTAATAGCGCTTCTAATTCCGCTACTGTGAGAAGGCTAGCGGGTTGATTTGTATCTGGTTTGGAGTTTTCCATAAATAACCTCAATTTGTTATACTTGTAAAGTATAGTTAGTATTAATATCTATTTTAGCGCCAACTTTTCATTTTTCATTGCACGTAGAGATGTCATAGATCTCTTCGCTCGTCTTTATCTACAATACCGATTTTTTGTCCAGACTTTTCTGCTTCCAGTACTATTTTCAGCAAGGCAAGTCCTAGTCGAAGTACATCGCTTTCGCTGACATGAATCTCCCTGGATAGATTTTGTAAAAGCGTGTAAAATTCTGGGGACACTTCCAACATTAAATTAGTTGGGGCGTGAGGTTCTATTGTTGAATCCTTGTTGTATATTAATTCGTTCTCGATCGCCTCTTTCGTAACCAAGGGTAATTTATTTTTCCATTTTGAGACAATTTCAAAATAAGCGGTTGCATCTTCTAGGCAATATTCAAACATATTTATTAACATTTCCGCGTATCCACGTTTTTTAGCAAGCACTTTCCTGGGATGGGTGCGAAAGTAACTCCCGTGTATTTTTTTATCTACTTTTATTTCCAGATATGTAAACAACCCAGATAACCCTTTATAGCCAGAGGCACTCTGGCTTATCAAATCAAATATATTTATATCGAGCGGCTCTGTATATAAATTCAGGAGTTTCAACCTTTTTCTTAACATATTCATATCACTTGATTTTATGTTAAATCCTATAAATATTTTATTTTTAAGTTTATTGATATCTTCGACAATCTCTTTTACGAGTTGTTGCTCTTCTTCTTCTGATTCTAAAAACTTAATTTTTATGTACTGCTGTTTACTCGCTTTTAGAATTCGAGTTAAAGTATAGCCATATATCCGCTGTTCTGCTTTTCCCTTTATAAGATGTGGCCAAAATTCCAAGTCAAGGAAAACCAAATCATAAATCGACCCACTGTAAAAGTTGTTGACGAAATCACCGTCTAGTTTGAGTTCTATCTTATACATTTTCTTGACTTAGTTTATGCCCGATCGCAAAATCGATCGAGTCGCCCGGTTTCAATTTAAGCCATTCTATAATTTCTGAAGGAATCGCAACTTCTCCAGAATTAGTTAATTTTGTCATTGCCATTCTTAATTTCCATGATCGTACACTTCAAAAGACCTATCTAACCATACAATATGAAAAATTGCTTCATTCCTATAACCTACCATTGGTTTTAAACCACTAAATCGAAACGCGCTCAAATCAACATCTTCTGTAATATGTTTCGGAATAGAAACAAGGAAACTATTGCGGCTAATTATTTCGTACCCAACTCCATGACGAGGTGCAAGACGAAGCTCTCTCCAAGATAACTGACTGAGTTTATATAAGGTAGATACCAGTGCTGCTTTCTCGTCTTTATCACAACTATCTAATCCGTGTGTTTTATCAAGATATCGAAAACAGAAAACCGGAGGTTCTAAATCGTAATTTGGGGTACTTGGCAAAGGCGGAGGTGGAGCAATGCGCTTTCCTTTTTTAGGGTCTTTACCCTTCATCTTTGCCATGACTACTTGACAAGTTGAGTTTCAAAATATGCCTTCATCAAATTATGGGATATTTCTTCATTAAGAGGCGTTTCTTTCCAAGGTATTTCTTGATGAGTAAAACGCATTAATGTTGGGGCGGTGTATTGTCCATACACTTCATACACTTCATTAAGTAATTCTTGTGTTTCTTCATCGTATTCATATACATTAAAATCGTCAGGTTGTGGCAGAGTATTTGGCTCATATTGCTTGTAGAAACGGTAAACTTCTGGTACAACTGGCCCATATTGCCAAGCTTCAATTCTTTCTTCAAATAAAGGTTTTCCAAATAAAGCCAAATGAAAACCTTGAGCATAGTAAAGCAACTTCTGAAGTTTCAGATTAGTAATTAAATCCTCTTCTTCGGGAGAAGCAAGTGTAATTAAGTATTTAGCTATATCCAAAGCATTGTACATAACTGCAATTTACCTCGATCGCACTACAATTATATCGATATTATGTTTATTTTAACCCGCTCAGTTTTTTCCTGTACAGACATTTTTTACCTCATATCAATAGTACCCCTACCTAGTTTAACCCAGGTAGGGGCATCACCTAAACCTTAATGCACTAACTCGATCGCACGTTTCGTCAACGCTTCCGCAGTCAATCCATTAAACGCCATTAACTCACCAGCACTTGCAGTTGTTTCCCCACGTTTCCATGCGAAAGTATCGCGTTTGGCGTTACTTCTCAACATAATTGGTTCCAACATTCCACTCGCGCCACCAGTGACACCAATTAACGCATCGCCACCAAATATTTCCGCGAATTTGGCATCGCTCAAAAATTCACCATCTGGTTGAGAACAAGTATCCCAAGCAACATCATTAGGACGGTACAAACGGCGAGGATTGATAATAGAAACAATCTTCGCGCCTATACCTTCAGTTTCTAAGAAAGCTGCTGCTTCAAATACAGGAATTAGCGTCATATCGCCAACTACTGCAAACACAACTTTCTTACCGCCGGGAACTTCATGCAATACAACTGCACCATCTTTTAACCCTTGGCGAGTTTGTTCAAAAGTGGTACGAATTGGCAACGGTGACTTACTGGCAGTAATCACAATTCCCTTATTTTTAGTTGTTAATGCCCATTCGTAACAAATTTGGATACTGTTAGCATCGGGTGGGAATAATGGGAACACATTGCCATTTCGCATCATCGCCGCGAAATATGCTTCCACTTCCGGGCGTTGGTGCGTCCAACCGTTGCGTCCTTGCTCTAATGCGCCTGCGGTATATAAAGTAATAGTGGAAGGAGTTGGACGGCGCAATTCTGCCATTGCTTGCGTGACAGTTTGCCAAATTGGTAATCCGTTGATAGCAAAAGATTCGTAGGAACACCACAAACTTCTCGCACCCATCAGCGATAAACCAACAGCTAATCCCGCACAAGCATCTTCACTCAATGGTTCGTAAACTTGTCCGTTTGGTGATTGGTTGTAAAGGTCGTCGGTGGTGGGGTGAATAATCTTTAATGCCTGGTTGATGTTGGCAATTCCTGATGCTTCGTTACCGTCAGCGTTAGTAACTAAAAAGTTGCGATCGCATTCACCAACTTTCCCAACTAATCGCCCCATTGCTGTGGTTGAAACCTTCGGATCTCCACCAACCGCATATTCTTCCAAAGGTAATTCACCTAATTCTGGTAACGATAATTCAAACTCAGTTACCGCAGTTTTCGCAGCAGGGCCACCACCAGCGCGTTCGCAATTTGTTCGCACTAATTGCCAAGCTTCCGCAGACAATGCCCGACCTTTCAACGCTTCGGAAATGTGCGGCGCATCTAATGTATCTTTAGGATAAAGATTGTGAGATTTTGCTCCCCGTGCATGAACTCCCGCACCTTTCAATTGTTTGATAATAAAAGCAGTTAATTTACCGCCAAGTGCAGATTTCGCTGCTTTATCTACACTAGCTAAAATTGCTTTGGTGAAAGCAATACGCTGTTCAAAAGAAAAAGCGGTGCTATCAACATAATCACCGGGTTGGTTTTTATCATCAAAGTTTTTAGCATCTACTAAAATAACTTCTGCAAAACCATTACCTTTCCAATAAGCGATCATTTCCTCATTGGTTTTGGTGGAAACCATGCTATGGTGTTCCTGACTGTAACCGTTCCAAACTAACACTGGTAAAAAGTTAGTTGCACTGGGATAAGCAGTGTGGAAATGTGCCATACTGCTCATCGGATAAGGTTCGCCCATTCCACCATCACCCATCGTGAAGGGGAAAAGTTTGTCTTTGTGCAATAAAGCAGCTGCCATTGCAAAGTGTTGACCTTGACCGAGGGGGCCAGCAGGTGCGAGAATACCGGGAATGTAGCCGGAAAGGTGGCCCAAAAG
>CAZJJR010000299.1:5965-7220 GCA_964546365.1 uncultured bacterium
TCGCGCAACTGTTGCACAGTAGAAATACCCATGTCCTCCAAAGAGCGATCGAGGAACATCGAACTGTAGAATCCAGGTGCGTGGTGTCCCACTTCCGTGATAATATTCTTGTAACCCAGCAAAATTAAAGCGGCATGAGCTTCCGCAGAACTGGCAAAACCGCCTGGGTGTCCCGAAGCTTTGCTCCCAGTAATTTGCAAAGTAAGATAACGAAGAGCATCAGCCAGCAGCAAAGTTTGATACACTGCGGCTGGGTCGGTAGGATCGGAAATGGCAACGCTGCCTTCTGCGATCGCGGGATTCGCACCATACGTATCGAAATGCGGTAGCGCTTCGCCAAAGTATTGAATACCTTCGCAAAAATCGGGGACAGAGGTTGCTTTTGGGGTCGTTGCAGTCATGCTGAGTTCCTTAATGTGTATGAGGAGACAGTACGTGCTGAATTTATTTAACAAAAATTTTACAACTTTTATGTTGCGAAAGTAGATTACTTATCAGTAATGCAAGCATAATTAAGTTAAATGTCATTGGTCATCGGTCATTTGCGATCGGCGATCGTAATATCATGCCCGGTAACATCCGTTACCTAAAAAAATCCCCTTCTTATCTGCGTACCCTACGGGAAGGCTATCGCCTATATCTGCTTACATCTGCGGTAAAAATTTAACCTCTGATTCCCACAGATCGTTTTTCCCATCACACTTACCCTACCAATACAACCGGACACGACATAATTAGCTGATTTCCCCAGTTGGCATTCAACATATTTGTCTCTAATTTGCTATAATCCCTATCCTTTTAAAAAAGCAATTATCAGCAATCGAAAATCGATCGACCTACACTAAAACTTAATTGAATTAACTTAGAAAAAAGATCTGCAATATTAAACAGTAGCAATGAAACTACCACCCGGCCCGCAAACACCCACCTTTATCCAAACTCTCCAATGGGTCTTTCGCCCCATGCCATATATGGAAGAGTGCGCCAAACGCTATGGCGATATCTTTTCCATTAGATTAGGCACTAAATTCGATCCTTTAGTGTTCGTAAGTAATCCAAAAGCCTTGCAACAAATTTTGTCACGTGACACCAAGCAATTCGAGGCACCAGGTCAGTTCAACGGAATTTTTGAATTTTTGCTAGGAAAGCAGTCCGTGATCATGCTCAGTGGTGCTGCACATCAACGTCAGCGTCAGTTGATGATGCCTCCCTTTCATGGAGAAAGGATGCGAACTTACGGTGATACGATCGACAA
>CAZJJR010000300.1:0-7218 GCA_964546365.1 uncultured bacterium
AAATGCCGAGGTGACACACATCAAACAGAACTCCGGTACCGTTGTAGGTAAGCTGGAAGGCGAAAAAGGCATCACGATGGGCTTCGTTGACTTGATGCGCGAAGACCACATCGAACAAGACCGCGCTCGTGGTATTTACTTCACCCAAGATTGGGCTTCCATGCCTGGTGTAATGCCAGTTGCTTCTGGTGGTATCCACGTATGGCATATGCCGGCGCTGGTAGAAATCTTCGGCGATGATTCTTGCTTGCAATTCGGTGGTGGTACTCTGGGTCACCCCTGGGGTAACGCTCCTGGTGCTACCGCTAACCGCGTAGCTTTGGAAGCTTGTATCCAAGCTCGTAACGAAGGTCGTAACCTGTTCCGCGAAGGTGGCGATGTAATCCGCGAAGCTTGTAAGTGGAGTCCCGAATTGGCTGCTGCTTGCGAACTGTGGAAAGAAATCAAGTTTGAATTCGAGGCAATGGACACCCTCTAATCCGGTTATAGATGGCGGATTTTGGATTTTAGATTAATCTAATTATCTAAAATCCTCTCATCTCAAATCGCCGGAGGCGGGGTCAAAATGGATCTCAAACAAATCGCCAAAGACACTAGCAAGACGCTGATCAGCTACTTGACTTATCAAGCAGTGCGGATTATTCTGGCTCAGTTGAGCGAAACAAATCCTCCTCTGGCCTACTGGCTGAATAATTTTTCTACAAAAAGTCGAATCCAAGATGGAGAAGCTTTTCTGGAAGAATTACTTCAACAAAAGCAAGAACTGGCGTTTCGGATAATGACAGTACGCCAGCATCTAGCAGAGGAAGTGACAGACTTTTTGCCTGAGATGGTTCGCACTGGGATTCAGCACTCCAATATGGAGCATCAGCGTCGGCAGTTGGAGAAAATGACGCAGATCGTGTTTTCTGACCCCGCCACATCTTCTGAAGGGCAAACAGATACGCCAACGGAATCTGATTAAGCTCGATATTTAGCCGATAGACCAGAATTACCAGTACCAAGGAAGACCTTTTAGCAATGAAAACTCTACCCAAAGAGCGTCGTTACGAAACTCTCTCTTATTTACCTCCTCTTACCGATACCCAAATCGTTAAGCAAGTTCAGTACATTCTCGACCAAGGCTACATTCCTGGTGTAGAATTCAGCGAATCTTCAGCGCCAGAAATGCACTACTGGACGATGTGGAAGTTGCCTCTGTTCAATGCTCGCACTCCTCAAGAAGTTCTCGAAGAAGTACGCGCTTGTCGTTCTGAGTATTCCAACTGCTACATCCGCGTAGTAGGTTTTGATAACGTGAAGCAGTGCCAAGTACTGAGCTTCATCGTTTCCAAGCCAAATACCAGAGGTTACTAAATCTCAATTTGGTTATCTGAATAGATAGCATTTAATAAGGTAGGGGCAATTGTTGAGTTGCCCCTATTTTGTTTGGAAATGCGATCGCAATACTGCTCGGGATTTGCATAAAATGGGGGCTTTCGTAGGTTGGGTTGACGCCAGGAAACCCAACACTTTGTTGGGTTTCGCTATCGCAAGGGCTCGACCTACAATTCCAAAACCCGTGCAGTATTGAATGCGATCGCTATAATTTCAATTCGCGGTAGATCGTTTTAAAATTACTTTCCTCGATATTCTCTTCTTTAGTAATCCGGAAACCTCTTTTGTCATATAAAATTTGTGCTACTGCTTGGTCGGGATAAGTTGATGTATATAATCGTAAAAATTGCTTGCCCGATTGACGGGCTTTTGCTATAGCAAAATCTACTAACTTTGAGCCTATTCGTTGACCGCGAAAATCCGGATCTACACAAGTATAACCTAGCCAATATGCTTGAGCTTCATCCTCCCGGTAACTATACAATCCAGTAGTTCCTACGACTTTTTTGGAGTTAGGATCGATCGCAACCCAGTAGTTTGCATCTGTAATTTGCATTTTTTCAAACAAATTTCGATTAAATGAATTATTTTTTTCGAGGCTAGCACGGAAAACAATGCCAGCATTTTCCGTTTGGCTATTTATTTGGTAAGGAAAAATTCGATCTACTAAATTAATTGCTCGGTCAACAGTTTCGTAGGATAGTGGTTCAATAATCATTGTTTAAAATATAGGCTGAAGATTTGTCAAATTGAATATTAGGCGATTTGCCTCTGGACGGTTGCCGAAAGCATATTTCATCATGGCACAATGAAAAGAAATGGTTGGAGGTCAAACCATGACAGGAACATTACCGAAAATCTTGCCTTTGGAAAATGGCGATTCTCTAACTCGCGCTGAATTTGAACGACGCTACGAAGCAATGCCTCACCTGAAGAAAGCGGAATTAATCGAAGGAGTTGTCTATATGGGATCGCCAGTTCGAGTTATTCACGGTAGACCTCATGCTAGCATTATGGGCTGGTTATCTCCATATTGGATTGCTACGCCTGGGGTCGATTTGTTAGACAATACCACAGTGCGCCTCGATCAAGATAACGAACCGCAACCCGATGCACTGTTACGAATTGAAGTTGGCGGACAGTCAACAATTAGCGAAGATGGTTATGTGGAAGGTGCGCCGGAATTCATTGCGGAAATAGCTGCAAGTAGCGCTTCTTATGATTTGCGAGAGAAATTAAGAGCTTATTGTCGCAACCAAGTACAAGAATATTTGGTTTGGCAAGTTTACGAACAAAAAATTGATTGGTTTCGGTTAAGAGAAGGACAATATATTAATTTAGTAGCAGATGAAGCTGGCATAATTAAAAGTGAAGTTTTCCCTGGTTTATGGTTAGCTGTTTCGGCTTTATTAGCTGGTAATTTAGCTGAAGTTCAGTCGGTGTTACAGATGGGGTTAGGGACACCGGAACATCAAGTTTTTATAGAAGAATTGGGAAATCGGGGATAAATGGGTTTTCAATTTTGATAGATTTTAAATAATATACTAATTTTTAGGTGGGAATGGGAATGCGATCGCACTTTTAACTTGCTGTTTTATTATTTGGTAAAAATTGCGATCGCGTAGCGTTCCATTAGGCATATTGCATTTTTGATTAATTCCCAAATCTGCTTACCAATTCTTCACGAGACAATTGCAGTAACAAGGGAGTAAATTCTTCTGGAGGAAACGTCAAGATTGAATCTGTCTGGTGGTAATGCCTCCAATTCATCAATTGCTTGTTGTACTTTTTTATTTCCCAATATTTTCAAATTAATTACTCTCCCGTAGCTTGTAAAACATTAGTATAGAGTTGATTGCTAATGCGGAAACCAGCCCGATCGATTAAATCATCCATAATAGGTTTAACAGATAAAATCAATCCTCTGCTTTTGGCAACTACGAGAATTCCTAACACGCCAATTGTATTAATTCCAAATCTAGAAGCTGCAATTCTACCTTTGCGATCGTCTATCAAAAGTCGATTAGCTGATAATTCTATGGTAAGTGCAATTGCTTCAGATTCACCAGGATCGATTTCTGTTTGGAGTTGGGTGACGAGGGTAAGATTCATTACCTGTTGAGTTTGAATCCAAGCTAAAGTTTGGACTTCAATAGTACCGGGGACTGTATAACCCAAGCTTGCCATTTCATCGTAAACTGCTTGGGGAATGATGATGTTGTCGTAGAGTTGTTGTAATAGGTTTAATTGTCCTACGGCTGCTAGGTTCGTAATAGGTGAAGTGTTACTGACAATAGTCACAAATCACCCAGCCTTTTTAGAGTTTCTAAGTCAGATTGGAAATCTTCTACATCATAATTGATGCAAATATCGCGACTGGCAAGTTCTTTTTGGAATTCGATTAAGTTCATTCCAGCGAGGCGACGGGCTGTGCCAGTGCTTATTTTAGATTTTTGGTAAAGTAGAATGGCGATTTCTAATTTTAATTCGGCTTCTGATAGGTTGGCGGCTGTGAGGATATCATCGGGAATTATCAAACTCATATTTTTGAACTCCAGCTTCTTGGAGATTTTATTATTATTTTACTTGAGGTGCGATCGCCAATTACCTGGAGTTGTTTTAATATTAGAGCGATATTGACTGCGACAATTTGAAGTTAAAGCCACTGATTCAGAGCTTTAAGTTATGCTGAAGTTAATGGTTCTACTAGATTTAGATTGAGAAATGAGCAGAAATGAGCCAATTTCACTGGAAATATCCCCAGAGTCTCTGAGCCAGGGGGAAGTAGCAATCCGTCAGGAAATCGCCTTACAACTATACAGTCGCGAGATTTTTACCTTTGGACAAGCGCGACGTTTAGCTGACTTGTCTGTTTGGGAGTTTCAGCAACTTTTGGCACAACACAACATCTCGCGACACTACAGTGAAATTGAGTTATTTGAAGATATTGAAAGTATTAAAACAGGTGTTTGGCAAGCGTGACTGTAATTTGTAATGCGACACCTCTGATTAACTTTGCAGCTATTAATCGGCTTGATATTTTACAAGCGATGTTTAGTCAAGTCGTTATTCCTCAAGCTGTCTATAATGAAACCACAGGTTCGAGCTTACCAGGTTCGCAATCGGTATTGGAAGCGATCGCATCGGGATGGCTGCAAGTTTATACAGTCTCAGCTATACCAGCAGAGATTCCGGCAGAATTAGATCAGGGAGAACGAGAAGCGATCGCTCTAGCTCTGAAAATAAGCAAACTTGTTCTCTGATAGCGCCCACTCTCGCAAGCAATCAGCCAAATTTCGGCGAATCGTTATGGTAGTGGGATGACTTACTCCTAACACCTGTTCACTCAATTGCAAAGCTTGTTGAAACAACGGTTCCGCTTCGGAGTAGCGTCCTTGGGATTGGTAGAGTAACCCCAGATTATTCAAACTGGTAGCAACAAGGGGATGGTTGTCTCCCAACAGGCGTTTTTTCATTGCCAAGCCTTGCTTGTACAAAGATTCGGCTTCCTCATACCGTCCTTGGGAGCGATAGAGTTCTGCCAGATTATTCAAACTGGTAGCAACATCGGAATGGTTGTTTCCGAACAGGCGTTTTCTCAGTTCCAAGGCTTGCTGGTACAAAGGTTCGGCTTCCTCATACCGTCCTTGGGAATGATAGAGTTCTGCCAGATTATTCAAACTGGTAGCAACAAGGGGATGGTTGTCTCCCAGTAGGCGTTTTGTAAGTTCTAAGGCTTGTCGGAACAAAGGTTCGGCTTTCTCATAGCTTCCTTGGTCGTAGTAGAGTCTTGTCAGATTATTCAAACTTTGAGCAACATCGGGATGGTTGTCTCCCAACAAGTGTTTTCTCAGTTCTAACGCTTGCAGCAACAAAGGTTCGGCTTCCTCATACCGTCCTTGGGATTGGTAGAGTAATCCTAAATTATTCAAACTGGTAGCAACATTGGGGCGATTGTCTTCCAATAGGCATTTGTACAGTTCCAACGCTTGCAGGTATAAAGGTTCGGATTCCTGATAATGTCCTTGGGAACGATAGAGTTCTGCCAGATTATTCAAACTTTGAGCAACATAGGGATGGTTATCTCCCAACAGATGTTTTCTCATTGCCAAAGCTTGCTGGAACAAAGGTTCGGCTTCCGAGTAGCGTCCTTGGGAGTTGTAGATGTATGCCAGATTATTCAAACTGTTAGCAACATGGGGATGGTTGTCTCCCAAATTCGCTTTTACTAATGCTAAACACTGCTTACACCAGCGTTCTGCTGACTCATACAACCCCTGACCTTGATAAAATCTACCTAATCCGACAAAAGGCCAAATTAAGTCTTCATCACTCAGAAGATCGGTTAAATTTTGGGCAACTTCTGCCAAATGGGGAATTTTGACTTTCCGCAACTCGATTAACTCCAGAGAAGGAGATTGGGGAATTCTCTTGGCAATCGTCACTATGACTTTTACAAAAGCTTGTTTCAGGTTGTTAGCTTGTTCTAACATCGCCAACTTTGCTTGCAAAAACTCCCGAATCAAAGGATGAATTTTGTAGCAACCATCTCTTTCTTCTATTAGCTGAATCAAATGTCGCTTGTAAAGTTGCTTTTTCCCTTCGTTAACCTCCGATTCTCCCCAATTCAGCAATTCAGTCACAGACTTAACCAATTCCCAAGGAATAATATCTGGCGCAAACAAACTCAATAACTCACCTACATTCTGCGCCATGAAATCGAGTTCTTGCCAGCTTAATTCAAATGCAGCTTTTACCCCTCGCTTGGCAGTCATTTCTGTATCTTGCAATTGCTCATCGGAGGGGTTAATTGCCTCATCTTCCAATCGCTTTTTTTTCAGCCTCTTCCACATTTCTGCCAAAGACAAATCCGGGTCTTCCACCAAATACCGCCCCACCAATTCCAACCCCAAAGGCAGATAACCCAAACATTTACACAATTCTGTTGCCGTTTGCAGTTCCTTCTGCACCCGTCTTTCACCCACCAAAGCAGTCAGCAATTCTAACGCTTCATCGGATGAGAGGATATCTAAAGGTAACTCCACAAAATTGCTGTCTAGATTTCGCAACCGGGTAGTAATTAAGATGCGGAAGCGATTAATTTTGGGCAGAAAATCTCGACAACTTTTCCAATTCGTCACATCATCCAACACCAGCAAAACCGATTCTTCTGGTGGTTGCCAATTCTGCCAGCACCAGTTTACCTGTTCCTTCAGCGTTAACGGTTTGCCACCAAACTCCTGCGGCACTTCCAATTTCAGGTAAAGCTGGGCAAACAGCAAAATATTGGTGGCTAAACTCTCATCTCTCGCTGATAACCAGCAAATTCCACCAGGGTAATCTTTTTCGCGTTCCCGTGCGTATTTAATCGCCAGTTCGGTTTTACCAACGCCACCCATCCCAGCAACCGCAGAAATCACAACCCGGTCAGATTTCTGCAACTCTTGATGCAGTGTTTGCAGTTCCGCTTGTCGTCCGACAAAGTTGGCGACACCTGTGTAAGGGATATATTTTATAGGTTCGATCGGTTTCGGCGGATGGATGTTAATTTGCGGATTATTAATTGTATTATTTCCGCCTTTAATATTTATACCTTGCCAATTTTCGTTAGTCATATTGCCTGCGGCTGTATAGATTTTTGAATAATTAAATAAAATCTTTTACTTAGCTTCCGTCTCGCCCGGAAATCAATTTCCGGGCTAATAGCAAAAGTCCATTAAAATGGACTGAAAGATTTGTATTCAGTCCACTTAAGTGGACTTACGCTATTAGCCTGCGATTTGAATCGCAGGCGGGTCTGTCAGCAAACAAATAATTTCCATATCATTTGCTACCAAAGTT
>CAZJJR010000301.1:0-5775 GCA_964546365.1 uncultured bacterium
ACAGTTACGGTTTGCTCCTAAGTTTCGCTATGCTTTGGTTGGTTTAGAAGTAGACGAGTTTAGAACTTATGGCGAGTTGATTGAAGAAGCTTCTCCTCAATCTTTTCCGGGGTTAGTTTTAGCTGAAGCAGTTTGGCAGGAAGTTGGATCGCCTCCAACATTTCGAGCATTCAGTTCGGGATATGTCTGGAAACCTTATGAGGGTGAAATTTATCAGCCTCTAATGGTATCGTCGGATTTGAAGAACAAACTCAATGAATTGCTGAGTGTAGGTTAAATGCTAAATCGCGATCGCATTTCTGGTGATTTATTCGATAAGCTTTTAGTAAGTAGCCTAAAATATAAAATTGCTCGACCAATTACCGATTAATAAAATCAAATGGTTTCGCCGCCGAATGAAAATTTGGGCTGCTCAAAATCTGCGCGATTTTCCTTGGCGAAATACGAAAGATCCCTACAAAATTTTAGTGGCGGAGTTGTTGCTGCAAAAAACTAATGCGGCTACGGTTGCACCTGTTTACCAGAGGTTGATCGATCGCTATCCCACCCTCAACGACCTCGCAGTTGCTCCTGCCGAAGATGTTACCACGCTTTTGCAGCCGTTGGGACTGAACTTTCGGGTCGATCGCCTTTACCGACTAACTCAGGTAGTTCTCGAACAGTACGACGGAAAGATCCCCACCACGGAAGCTCAATTGATGGAGTTACCGGGAGTTGGCAAATATACCGCCAAGTCTGTTTGCACCCACGCTTTCGGACAGCGCAAAGCAGTACTGGATACGAACGTGGCGAGAATTTTGGAGCGCTTTTTTGGCTTTTCGGGAGGAAGAGTAAAGTCGCGCTGTCCGAAGCTACAATTAGCAGCAGAAGAATTAGCACCGAAAAGCAAGCTCAGTGCGTGGAATTTAGCTCTTTTAGACTTCGGGGCGATAGTTTGTACCGCTAGGAACCCTCATTGCGCGAGATGTCCGTTACGACAGCAATGCGAATATGCTATTCCAAAAGCACCTTTGAATGAGAAGATGGTGAGTAAACCAATTTATAAGTGAATAGCAATCATGGCTGAAATTCAGTTTTCCAGAGGCGTAAAAGAAGACGTGATACCGGATGTTAAAATTACTCGATCGAAGGATGGCAGCAACGGTACTGCTACATTTTATTTTCAAAATCCCAGTGCTTTAAGCAATAGCAGCACTGACGAAATTACCGGGATGTACATGATAGATGAAGAAGGGGAGTTAGTAACGCGGGAGGTGAAAGCTAAATTTATTAATGGTAAGCCTGAAGCGTTGGAAGTGTTTTATGCGATTAAATCTCCTGAGGAATGGGAACGCTTTATCCGCTTTATGAATCGCTATGCAGAAGAAAATGAATTAGGATTTACTAAATCTTAATCGGTCATTTGTTATTGGTCATTGGCGATAAATTCATCAATAGACTTATGGCAAAAATAAATTTTTTTCTGCGTCGATCTGCGTAGGCTACGGCAGCAAAGCTATCGATTAAATCTGCTGTTAAAAACCCCAAATTAGTACTTTTGCCACAAGTCTAATGACCAATGACAAATGACCAATGACCAATGACAAACAATATTTATGGCACATCAACCTCATCCAGATTCCCATCAAATAACAGTAAATTGTGCGGTAATTACGGTTAGCGATACGCGCACGAAAGAAACCGATCGCAGCGGACAATTGATTCGGCAGTTATTGCAAGATGCCGGTTATGCTGTGGGTGCTTACGCTATCCTCAAAGATGAGCCAGCCCAGATCCGGGCGCTGGTGGAAGAACTGGGTACGCGATCGGATTTGCAAGCTTTAATTTTCAATGGCGGTACTGGTATCGCGCCGAGAGATACCACTTACGATGCGCTAGAACAGTTACTGGAAAAGACTTTACCCGGTTTTGGGGAATTGTTTCGTTACTTGAGTTATCAGGAAATCGGATCGAGAGCGATCGCATCCAGGGCTGTGGCTGGTGTATATAAAAATAAACTGGTGTTTTCCGTTCCAGGCTCTAGCAATGCAGTTAAACTAGCCACGGAAAAGCTGATATTGCCAGAACTGGTGCATCTCGTTACTCAGCTTAACACCACATCTGCCGGACATTGAGGCAGAATGTAAAGCATAAACTCGATCTTTTTTTTCCCATTTCATGCGACGTAAAAGGAGATTGGCAAAACCAAACTGGCTAAACTTTATTCGCCAGTGGTTATTTTCTCTAATTCGTAATAAGTTTTTTTTAGCAGGTACGATTTCCTTATGCCTCATCCTGGGTATTTGGATGATTAATAATGGGATGGTTTTGCAGAAAGCATCGCAAGGAAAAGTTGATGCTTTGTTTGTATTGGGAGGAAGTATTACCAGAGAAATTTACGTTGCTGAATTAGCCAAACAATATCCCGAAACCCCTATTTTAATTTCATCAGGTTCAAAAGACCCCTGTATTTGGCTGATTTTTCAAAGAGCGAATGCTCCCATGCAAAATGTTTGGCTAGAAAAATGTGCTGATTCTACTTTTACTAACTTCGTTTTTAGCCTTCCCATTCTCCAGGAGTGGCAAGCTGATAAAATTAAACTGATTACTTCCCCTACCCATTTACCGAGAGCAAAATGGCTAGCGCAAATTATGTTAGGTTCGCATGGAATTTGGGTAGAACCAGATATAGTAAAAGAAATAGATGGTACTCCGGCAAATCGGGAGTCATTTATTTTAACTATCTTTGACGTAACTCGCGGTTTGCTATGGGCTGTGTTCGGCCAATTTTACTCGCCAAAATGCACGGAGTTGACACTGCTTACGGAAGTAAATTTACCAGAGTGGCGTCAGAGAGGTTTCAAATGCGAACGCAGAGGTAAAGTAGAATAGCTTAAATCAGTTTCGATCGCTCTTAATTTTTTATTTATTTAATACCATGAACGAAAAAATTACCCTGTCTATAGTCACGGCGACCAGAGGAAACTTTTCCGAATATTGGCTGGAACAATTATTAAAAATAAAGGGAGATGTTCAGTTCATTTTAGTTTATCCTCCTGAAGCAAATATTAGATATATAGATGATGCTAGAATCAAAAATTTAACAAGTCCATACCGGGGCGAAGTAATGCAAAGAATGGTTGGACTATTAAATGCTTCTGGAAAATATGTCTTAGCATTAGATGACGATGATTTTGTTCACCCAAATGTACTAGAGTTTACAATTAAATACTTTAATAAATTTCCCGAAAGCTGGGTTTTCAGGTTAAGGATGAAAAAAATTATTTTTTCTGATGAAGAACAAATTAAAAAGGATTGGGCAGAAATACCTGATGTGGCTCAACTAGAAGTATTGAAGAAAACTAAGGAAAATCCAGATCCGTTTAAAGGGGGAAATAATCCTGGGCTACTGGAAATTCCCATCGCTCCTTTAGATAAAAATTTTGATGTCCGTCATGCAATTTTGCCTTGGATGGAAAGAAAAGATATGCACGGAATTCACATGGAAAATTTTAATAATAGAGTTTGGAAGACTCAACTTGTTAAAGAATCGCTTAATGATATAGTAAAAGCAATGAAGATTCTTGGTGCGATCACCTGGGTTCCTGCGTGGAGTCTCGATCGATTATTAGGATTATTTATTCAAGCTAAATTCTTTCAAAAGGATGCTATTATAGGTCACTGGATGCCTACCCCGGAACAAATTCGATTTATTGACAGACCGGCTTCCTTAAAAGAAAACCGAATTTATTTAGAAGCGGAAATCCTACTGATGAGATGTTTTCCCCAATATGGATATTTTTGGAATTTGTTCTTCTGGCAGATATATACTATACCGATTACGATAGCAAAAGGGTTAAAGAAGAAGTTAATTAAGTCATAATTAATTCATCGTAGGTACTGGAAACGCTTTTTGATGCCATTGTTTGAATAGTAGCAATAGGAACTTTATAGAAATACTGACGGCGAAATCTCTCTTCTTTAATTGATGCTAAAAATAGTTCAATGGAACGAGAAGTAGCTGCATCTAAATTTGGTGATTCTAATGAGGGTTGTCCTAATATTTGCACGTATCCATCCCCATTTTTTACTTGAAAACCTAATTTGGTTAATGTTTGTAATCCCATATGCAAACAAGCATCGCTAATTCTGAGTTTTTGTTGCAGTTGAGTGATAGTAACGGTTTTACCAGTGCGGTTGAGATATTTGGCAATTCCTACTAGTTGTTGCCAGATTTCGTTGGGTGAAATTGGTTGAGGGGGTGGATATGCGATCGCTAATTTTTGTTTGGTCTGCCAAGCGCGTCTAAACCACAATTGCAAATCATCCCAGTTGGTAGGACATTCTCTCACTACCAGCGGATTGGGAATTGATGATTTTTCTGCATTTTCTCCTTCTCCTGCTTCATTTCGCCAGTCTAAAATCCAGTCTAGCCGATCGAGATTTCGGCTAAATAAGGAAACGTTGGAAATATGCGATCGCACCGCAGCTAACCGCACTTCATAACGTTTTTGATAAGTATTGAAATCCAATTCCACAATTGCATCGCATCTTCCCGTCGGGATTTCATCTTTATAATGTCCCCACCAAAGACCGGGAAACCCTATTTGGTCAGAATCATCGCAAATCTTAAACTCAGTTTTAATATATTGAATTTTTTTACCGCTAGCATCTTGAATGTTTTTATTCCAGATATTTTCAAACCAGCAATTTTTAATCAGTAATTGGGGGACGGGATTGCCCATACCGCAAGGTTCCAGAACTTTCAATTCTCGAAATAAATCTTGTCCTAATTCTGCCACCGTAATAGTTAAATCAGCCGAGATATTTCGCGTTCCCAATTGACTGCCATTCGATCCCAATTGTTGCCATAATCTTTGATTGATCGCCTGTGTAAATAATGGGATATTCTCTACAGGAATACTTAATCCGGCGGCAAAAGGATGTCCGCCAAATCGATGTAAAAGATGTGCTTGAGCGCTGACTAATTGGTAAAGATCGATTTGATTTACCGATCGCGCAGAACCCCTGGCTAAAGGTGCGGGAGTGAAAGAATTATTCTCGTTTTCTTCTACTTTCTCTGGTTCTTCTATACTTAATAAAACAGTGGGACGACCTGTTTCTTGGGCGATTTGTCCGGCAACTAAACCCAAAACACCCACAGGCCAACCCGTTTCTGCCAGTACAATAAAGCTAGTAGTAGATAAATCTAATTCTGCTAATTTTTGGGTGGCTTGTTGTTGCACGTCTTTTTGTAAAGACTTGCGGCGAGAGTTGGCTAATTCCGTTGCTTGAGCTAAGTTTTCAACGTGTTTGATATCGCGGCTGGTGAGCAATTCTACGCAAAAACTCGCATCTCCTTGAATGCGGCTAACCGCGTTAATTCGCGGGCCAATACCAAAGGAAATATCCGTAGGGCGATCGCCGCTTTTCCGACAAAATTCTAGCAAACGACTAACTCCCGGACGCCGCCGCAATGCAGGTGGCTTTTGCAAATCTTCTTGCAATTTTTCGATTCCCAATTGCGCTAAATATCGGCAATCTCCACTAAGTTGAACTAAATCGGCAATTAACCCAATTGTCACTAAATCTAATAAATCTTCTAAAGGTTGTTTGGGAATATTTGGCAAACTTTGATAAAGCGCTTCTACCAATTTATAAGCAACTGCAACTCCGGACAGATTAAATAATTGGTGTTCTGGCGACAAATAGCGGGGATTGACGATCGCGATTACTGGCGGACGTTCTGGTAAAAGCGTATGGTGATCGGTAACGATTATATCGATACCCAATGTT
>CAZJJR010000301.1:5841-7204 GCA_964546365.1 uncultured bacterium
ACTCCCTTGTTTGCCAAGCTATCAATGCCTTCACAATTAAGCCCGTGAGATTCCGTCAGGCGATTGGGAACGTAATAAAATAAGTGAGTATTTTGAGGAAAAAATTGCCCTAAGCCATCCCATAAAACAGCCGTTGAAGTAATGCCATCTGCGTCGAAATCCCCCCAAATAGCGACGATTTCGCCATCATTTCTAGCTTTTTGCAATCTTTCAACCGCCCATTGCATTTCCTGCCCGAATTCAAACGGACTAGCTGGCTTGAATAAACTAGGGTTCAAAAATCCTCCTAGTTGTTCGCGATCGCGAATTCCTCGCTGCCATAAAAGTTGAACAGCATAATTTCCAGCTAGTTCCGGTGCATATTGTTTAACAGATGCAAGAAACCATTCTGGCGGTTGAATAGTTGGCTGAATTTGCCATTGAAGTTGCTGTTCTGGCATGGTAATTTTTTAAGCTAAACTAAAAGAGATGAAGTAGAAAACTTGATATTTAATACTTCATCATTTATAGCAGATATTTAGATTTAAATCCCCTTATTTAAACTCTCGGTTTTTTATATATCCTGAGTTTCTTGAGAGATAGGAGGAGTTTCACTTACCATTATTTTAGTAGCCACTTCGCTAACAATTTCTTGAGGTGGAGAAGATGCGCGACGGCGCGAGCCCCTATAAGCAGCCCTCTCAGCTTTTTCCCTCTCGTAAGCAATCAACCTGCCATAGTAATCGTGCTTACTCAAATTCATCGATAAAAAAACGTGCTGGCGCATATTGCCAAAACCTTTGCGAGTAAAAAACTTAACGGCTGGAATGTTAGCAGGATCGGTATCTACCATCATGAAACGCACGCCATCTTCGATCATCCTTTCTACTAATTTATCAACCAGTTTGTCTCCTACGCCCCGTCGCTGAAAGTTAGGATTGATTCCCAGCCAGATAATGTATCCATAAGTCCAAGATGACTTGCTGATAATGGTTCCCAAAATGAATCCTGCTAGTTGTTCGTCTACTTCCGCTACTAAACAGTATTCGGGATCGGTGTTATAAAGTCCGAGTACTTCCCATTCATCCCAAGTGCGATATAAATAAGGATACAAATCGCTGGTAAACACATCTTCCCCTAAGTGATAAACGGGTGCAAGGTCATCTATTTCCATGTTGCGAACTTGGATGGAGTTGTAGTTAATGGATAACCCATCATTTCTATCTGAGTTTGTCATAAATTAGATTTAGTTAGTTTCTCTCTTCCTAATTTAGCTCTAAAATAGATGCGAACGGGCAAGCCAAGAGAGAAACCACTTGTAGCAATAATCAAAAATTACTACTATTGCTAGTAATCGGAAGAGCGTCGTGTAGGGAAAGAGTGT
>CAZJJR010000302.1:0-2541 GCA_964546365.1 uncultured bacterium
GGATAAAGCCGTCGTAGAACGACGGGGTTTTCAACCCATTTTTTTGATAAATTAAGAACCGCCGACAGAATTCAGCGCCATTTCCATCAAAATTGTCTGGGAATTTTGACTTTGACTCTCATCGGATACGCGCCGTTGGACATAACTACCATTGGTTTGCAGATCCCAAGCTTTCCGGTTATCTGCCAGCATAATTCCCAAAATTTCTTGTAAATCTTTAGCAAGATTGGGATCTTCGACGGGCGTAATTGCTTCTACTCGCCGATCGAGATTCCGCGTCATCCAATCCGCACTACCGATATAAACTTCTTCTTGACCGGCGTTATGGAAATAATAAATGCGGGAATGCTCTAAAAAGCTACCCACAATACTAATCACGCGGATATTTTCGCTCACATCCGGGATACCCGGACGCAAGCAGCACATTCCCCGCACGATCAGATCGATTTCCACCCCAGCGCGGGAAGCTTCGTATAATGTAGCGATAATTTTCGGGTCTACTAGGGCGTTCATTTTCGCCACGATCCGACTGGAATAACCTTTTTGGGCGTGTTCTGCTTCGCGCAGGATCAGGGAAGTCATGCGATCGCGCAAGTTAACTGGCGCTACCATCAATTTGCGATACGATCGCTGCCGCGAATACCCAGTTAAATAATTAAACAAATCCGTCAGATCCGCACCCAAATCTTCCCGACAACTCAACAAGCCCAAATCAGTATAAAGTCGAGCCGTCTTCGGATTATAATTCCCCGTACCGATATGAACGTAACGGCGAATCCGGTCTTCCTCCCGACGCACCACCAAAACCACCTTCGTATGAGTCTTCAGACCCACTAAACCGTAAACGACGTGAACGCCCGCCTGTTCCAGCTTACGCGCCCAAATAATATTATTCTCTTCATCAAAACGAGCCTTAATCTCCACCAATACAGCCACTTGCTTCCCATTTTCCGCCGCCGCAATCAAAGCATTCACGATCGGCGAATCCCCAGAAGTGCGGTAAAGAGTCATCTTAATCGCCAGCACGTTGGGATCGTAAGCCGCCTGAGTAATAAACCGCTGCACCGTCGCCGCAAAAGAATGATAGGGGTGATGCAATAACAAATCTCCCCCCCGAATCACGCTGAAAAAATCTTCACCTTCTTCTGGTTCCCTTTGGAAATGAGAATTATTAGGTTCGACGATCCTTTTTAACCGAGGAGGAACCACCGGATTCCAGACGGGATCTTTAAGATCCGGACGGGGTAATGCCATCAAAGACATCAAATCCCCTAATCCCAGCAAACCATCTACTTCATAAACTTCATTTTGATTCAAGTCCATCTCTTGCACGAGAGTCCTTAACACCGACTCGGAAGTAGTAGCTTGAATTTCCAGACGCACTACCGAAGGAGATAAACGACGCTTGCGAAGTTCCTGTTCTATAGCCAACAGCAAATCTTCCGCCTCATCTTCTTCTACCGCCAAATCCGCATTCCTGGTAACTCGGAAAGGATGGCATTCCTGCACGTTCATCCCCGGAAACAGGGACGCCAAATTATGGGCGATCACTTGTTCCAACGGAACTCCTACCCACATGGCAGAACTACCCCGCAACTCCTCCGGTAAAGGCAAAAATCGGGGCAAAACTTTCGGTACTTTCACGCGAGCAAAAAATTCTTCACCCGTTTCCGGGTCTTGAATCACCACCGCTAAATTCAAGCTCAAATTAGAAATAAAAGGAAAAGGATGTCCCGGATCGACAGCTAAAGGAGTTAATACCGGAAAAATTTGCTCTTCAAAATAATTTTGTAGATAAGTCCGCTGTTCCTGGTTTAAATCTATATAGTCGAGGATATGAATTCCCTGTTTAGCTAATTGAAGCCGTAGTTCTTGCTCGAAATGTTGATGTTGAAGGGCTACTAAAGGGCGCAGTCGTTCGCTAATTACTTCTAATTGTTCCCCAGGCGTTCTCCCATCAGGAGTTAACTTTGAGACTTTGGCTTCCACCTGTTGCTTGAGTCCAGCAAACCGCACCATGAAAAACTCATCTAAGTTCGAGCTAAAGATCGCCATGAATTTGAGGCGTTCTAAAAGTGGCGTTCTTTCATCTAGAGCTTCATTGAGAACCCGATAATTAAACTCTAACCAGCTTAACTCGCGACTGAAGTAATATTGAGGGTCTTTGAGGTTGATGGCGGTGGTGGTTTTTTTAGTTTTAGCCATGATGTCCCATTGTTAAGTTCCGAAGACCTCTTCTTCAATGCCGACCCACCATTCTCCGATGTTCATCAAGTCTTGGTGAATGTCAGCCAATTCTTTGGCGTATACTTCCGGCGAAAGGCTGGCGCGACGTTCTTGGAGTTTTTTCAGGCGGAGTTGTACCAACAGCCAGGGTTTGGCAATGCTGTCTGTTGCTTCCAGGTACTGAGCTAGGTCTTTGCTATCCATAATATTTGCACGGGGGAAGGGAAAGGGAAAGAGGCAGGGATGGGGGGATGGGGAGATGGGGGGCAGGGGGGATGGGGAGCAGGGGAAAATTTGTTAACTCTAACTCCTGAA
>CAZJJR010000302.1:2582-6937 GCA_964546365.1 uncultured bacterium
CTGACTCCTGAATTCTGACTTCTGACTCCTGACTCCTAACTCCTGAATTCTGGATTGGAGAATTCTGAATTCTGGATTCTGGATTCTGACTTCATCCTTCAGACTTTATCCTTCTCTTCCCCATCCCTCAAACATTGACTCTATTAAGCTTTGGCCATATTTTCAGCGGCGAAGTCCCAGTTTACTAGGCTATCGAGATAGGTAGAGATAAAGTCAGGGCGACGATTTTGGTAATCCAGATAGTAGGCGTGTTCCCATACATCTAAGGTTAGCAATGGTTTTTGGCCGTGAACTAATGGATTTTCTGCGTTGGCGGTTTTGGTAACTTTCAGGGTGCCGTTATCCAAGACTAACCACGCCCAACCGCTACCGAACTGGGTGGCAGCTGCATTTTTGAATTCTTCTTTAAATTTGTCGAAGCTGCCAAAGTCGTTGTTAATTTTGTCAGCAACAGCGCCGCTGGGAGTACCGCCACCACCTGGTTTCATGGAACTCCAGAAGAAGGTGTGGTTCCAAACTTGGGCCGCGTTGTTGAAGATACCGCCTTTGCTGGAATCTTTGAAGCTAGCGTGAATGATTTCTTCTAGGGATTTATCAGCTAGTTCTGTATTTTCGATCAATTTGTTGAGGTTGGTGACGTAAGCAGCATGGTGCTTGCCGTGGTGGAAGGAAAAGGTGTTAGCGGAAATATAGGGTTCTAGGGCGTTGGAAGCGTATGGTAGATCGGGAAGTGTAAAAGCCATTGCGTCAATCCTCTCTAATAGCGTTCTTTTTGGAAGCTCATGCAATTGCTAGCTTCGTTTTGCGTGTTCTCGCTTACTAGTTCGATCGCAAACCTGGTAAGCCACAAACTTATGATAGAAGTTTATATCAAAAAGGGAAAAGGGAAGAAAGGATGAAGGATGAAGTCAGAATCAAGAATTTAGAATTTAGAATTCAGAATTCAGGAGTTAGGAGTCAGGAGTCAGAAGTTAGGAGTCAGAAGTCAGAATTCAGGAGTTAGAGTTAACAAATTTTCCCCTGCTCCCCTGCTCCCCTGCTCCCCTGCCCCCCATCTCCCCTGCCAAGGATTTGAGATACTGGATGTTGTTGGCAGTCAAAGTAATCGAAAAGGACATGATGGCTTCTGAAAGCAATTTTCCCTTCAATTTGCCTCCTGATTCTTCACCGCTACGGATTTTGATCGTGGAAGACGATCCAATGATGCAGTTGGGGTTAGAGCAATCTTTGTCTGCTTATCCCCAGCTAAGTATTGTGGGACAAGCGGAGGATGGTTATTTGGGAGTAGAGACGGCTTTGAAATTGAAGCCGGATTTGGTGGTGATGGATATAGGGTTGCCTCGATTAGATGGTATTGCCGCTACTCAACGGATTAAGACGGAATTGCCACAAGTGCGAGTGGTGATGCTGACTTCTCACACTACGGAAACGGAAATTATTGCGGCGCTGTCTAGCGGTGCGGATGCTTATTGTATTAAGGGTGCTAGTGTCGATCGCTTGTTAGCTGCGATCGCAGCTGCGACGGAAGGCGCGACTTATCTCGATCCTCAAATTGCGCGGAAGGTGATCGAACATCTCAAACCCCCTTCTCCTACTGGAAATGTGGCTAATTTATCGCAACGGGAGTTAGAGGTGTTGAAATTAATGGTAGAAGGCTACAGCAATCCTCAGATTGCTGAGGCGCTGTACTTGAGTCCCAACACCGTAAAAACTCACGTGCGGGGGATTATGAATAAGTTATCGGTGGATGACCGAGTACAAGCAGCTGTGGTGGCTTTGCGATCGGGATTAGTTTAACCGAGCAGAGTATAGTCAAAATAGATTTCTACTTCCACAAACAATCACGGGGAGTAAACCACCTATGAACCCCAACCCCAAACAGCAACAACAGTTTTCAGCATCCGCAGAACGGGCGAAAGATCGTTTAGGCGAACCGACGCCTCCAGAAGGACAGGCGGAAACACCAACATCAATGCCTCACATAGAAAACAATTTAGATCTGATATACGGGCGAGAGATCGTATTGGATTATCTGCGGATGCGAATGGCTGAGGAAGTATTTCATTTAGGAATTATTCAGCAAATTAAAGATAAAGTACAACAAAAGTTTTCTGCTCAGCTAAACCAAGAAGAAAAACCTACTATCGGTCTGGCAAAATTTGAAGAATTTTTTGATGTTGAATATCAAATAAAGCAGTTCAACAATTTGGAAAATACGGTACTTTTTCGCTTGGTAATCCGCTTGATGAAATTACCGAGTCAGTTTAGTTACGTTACAACTAATCAAATTATTGACTGCATAGAAACATTTTTAATTTCTGGTGATAAAGAAGATGATTGGCAGCCAAATATTGAGGATAGAGTTGTGAATATAAAATGGGATGAAAGTGCTAAACCAATACCAATGCTAGTGTTAGAACAGACTGATGAATTACCGTTTGAACTAGATGCCAATCAAGTAATATAACATATATTTTTGATTTTTCTGTTAGTAATCGAACGCGATCGCAGGGTGATAAAGTAATTCTTCACAATCGATAAAGATGAATAAATTGGGATATTAAATTAATACCCAATTACATCTACATTATAATTTTCTTAGGCAGTAAAAATAAGAATTTTTTACTCAAAATAAAAATAATGAAAAACCAATTTAATTCTCAATTACAAACAAAAATTACTTATCGTTTTTCGTCAGTAATATACTGGTTTTTTTTGATATTTGGGACTAGCTTGTGGATGGGATGTCCGAGTAATGCCACAACTAGAGAAGTTTCTTTGCCAACGATCGCAATTAACCTCAATTCGGCTGGATCGGAAGCTGAAAAATTGGCCCAAGTCCCCAACGTTCCGATCGTTCCACCGAATCCGGAACCAAACCCAAATAACGATCGCTTTTTACAACCAGCGCCAACACCATTACCAACAACACCCGAACAACAGCGCCCCGTGTTGGAAACGCCCACGGAAACCCCCTCACCAGATGTGCCCCCGGTGAAAATTCCCGTACAGAAAATCGAAATTCTCGGTAGCACGGTGTTGAGTCAAGCAGAAATCGATCGAATTACCAAACCCTTTGAGGGAAGAGAAGTTACTTTAGAAGAACTTAGAAGTATTGCCGATTCTATTACTAAACTTTATATCGACCGAGGTTATATTACATCTAGAGCGGTTTTAGTAGATCAAACTGTTAACAATGGCGTCATCCAAATTCAGGTAATTGAAGGGAGTTTAGAAAGCATTCAAATCCAAGGAACGCGCCGCTTGCGTTCATCTTACGTGAGGAGTCGAGTAAGATTGGGAGCGGGTAAACCTCTCAATACCAATCAATTGGAAGATCAATTAAGGTTATTGCGAGTTAATCCCTTATTTGAAAATATAGAAGCGAGTTTGCGAGCGGGTAGCGAATTAGGAAAAAGCGTTTTAGTAGTTCGGGTCACGGAAGCCGATCCTTTTGAAAGTTACCTGACTATTGATAATTATTCTGCTCCCAGCGTCGGTTCGGAAAGATTAGGTGCAAATCTCCGCTATCGCAATTTAACTGGAATTGGCGATGAAATTGCAGCGGCTTATTATCGGTCTACGACGGGAGGTTCTAATGCTTTAGATTTCTCTTATACGATACCCGTCAGTGCAAAAGATGCTACTTTACAATTCAGAGCAGCACCGAACTTTTATGAAATTACTCAGCCACCTTTTGATGATTTAAATATTAGTGGTAAATCTTCTCTTTATGAAGTCAGCTATCGACAACCGATATTTCGTTCCCCTCGTCAAGAATTTGCTCTTTCAGTTGGTTTTACTCATCGGCAAAGTCAGACATTTGTTGATGGTGAACCGACTCCTTTTGGTTTTGGGCCAGATGAAGAGGGACGCAGCCGCACCAGCGTAGTGAATTTACAGCAGGAATATATTAGCCGGGATACTCAGGGTGCGACGGCATTGCGATCGCAATTCAGCTTCGGTACTGGCTTACTTGAGGCAACAGTTCATGAAGACCCCACTCCCGACGGACGCTTTTTCAGCTGGCTCGGACAAATACAGCGAGTACAAAGATTTAGCAATAACAATTTACTCATCGTGCAAGCAGACGTGCAACTCACCCCTGATAGTTTATTGCCATCTCAACAATTTGTGATTGGTGGCGGTCAATCATTACGCGGCTATCGGCAAAACATTCGTGCGGGTGATAATGGGGTAAGATTTTCTGTAGAAGATCGTTTAACTGTAGTGCGAGATAAAAATAGTTTACCAGTCTTACAATTAGCACCATTTGTTGATTTGGGAACAGTTTGGAATAATCCAAATAATCCAAATGGAATACCGGGACAGCGATTTTTAGCAGGAGCAGGTCT
>CAZJJR010000302.1:6947-7190 GCA_964546365.1 uncultured bacterium
GTGGCGACCGATTCCTAAGTTAAATATTCGCATTGACTATGGCGTACCGTTAATTAGTATCGATGATAAAGGTGAGAATGCACAAGACAGGGGTTTTTATTTTCAGGTGCTTTATCAACCTTAATTGTTAATACATCTAGAGCAAAAAATTTACATTGTTGCGCTTTATATTTTTGTAGTTTTCGTAGGTTGGGTTGAGTGATAACGAAACCCAACTTACAATTCTGTTGTATAACCATAGTT
>CAZJJR010000303.1:0-353 GCA_964546365.1 uncultured bacterium
CCAGCTAGCGCTATTTTAGCTCCGACTGGTCAACTAATCGAACAATCTTATCAAGTATTACCTGTTAAATTAACCAACGCGCAAGAAAGAGTAATCAACGATATCTTGAACGACTTACAAAACCCAGAACCGATGAATCGGTTAGTGCAAGGAGATGTGGGTTCTGGTAAAACTGTAGTTGGTGTGGTGACGATACTCGCTGCTATTCAATCAGGTTACCAAGCAGCATTGATGGCTCCGACAGAAGTTTTAGCAGAACAACATTACCGTAAGTTAGTTAGTTGGTTTAATTTACTGCATTTACCTGTAGAATTACTTACTGGTTCGACGAGAACTGCTAAAAGGCGAGAAAT
>CAZJJR010000303.1:418-658 GCA_964546365.1 uncultured bacterium
AGGTACTCATGCTTTAATTCAAGACCCGGTAAACTTTTATCGATTGGGTTTAGTGGTGATTGACGAACAACATCGGTTTGGCGTTCACCAACGAGCAAAGTTACAGCAAAAAGGCGAACAACCCCATGTTTTAACTATGACAGCTACACCGATTCCGCGCACTTTAGCTTTAACTTTGCATGGGGATTTAGATGTCAGTCAAATTGATGAATTACCACCTGGTAGGCAAGCAATTCAGAC
>CAZJJR010000303.1:699-6184 GCA_964546365.1 uncultured bacterium
GATCGCAATCAAGCATATGACTTAATTCGTAGAGAAATCGCTCAAGGTCAACAAGCTTATATTGTATTTCCTTTAGTAGAAGAATCGGAAAAATTAGATGTAAAAGCGGCTGTTGAAGAATATCAACGGCTTTCGGAAGTAATTTTTCCTGAATTTAAATTAGGATTGCTTCACGGTCGCATGAGTTCGGCTGAAAAGGATGAAGCAATTAATTTATTTCGCAATAATCAAACTCAAATTCTCGTGGCAACTACCGTGATTGAAGTAGGCGTTGACGTACCGAATGCGTCGGTAATGATGATTGAAAATGCCGAACGTTTTGGTTTATCTCAGTTACATCAGTTGCGGGGTCGGGTCGGTCGGGGTGCTGCTAAATCTTATTGTCTGTTGATGAGTAGTTCTCAAACTCCCGATGCGCGTCAGAGGTTAAATGTTTTGGAACAGTCGCAAGATGGCTTTTTTATCTCAGAGATGGATCTGCGTTTCCGTGGCCCGGGACAAGTTTTAGGTACTCGTCAATCAGGTTTACCGGATTTTGCTTTAGCTAGTTTGGTGGAAGATCAAGAAGTTTTGGAAATTGCCAGAAATGCGGCGGAAAAGATAATTTTGAGGGATGAAAGTTTGCAAAGATGGCCTTTGTTGCAAGCTGAGTTGGAGTATCGTTATCAAAAGTTGATGGGTGGTACGATTTTGACTTGATTTAGATGGGGTATAAACAATGAATTATACTCGGACTCATTTAGGTAGGGTTCGCCATATTCTGGTCTGGGGCAGAGTAGCGCCATCATTGCTTGTTGGCAATAGGCGATCGCTCGCTCAAAATGATTAGTGCCGATCGAGATGTGGGAAAGAATATTTGGATTATCGTTTACCGTGATGTCCGTACCTTAGCCATCTACCCACTTTAATTGCCACTAAATTACTGAAAAATACAAAGTATTATTTTTAACTCAGTAAAATTGTTAGCCCCATCAAAGAGAATGGAGATAACAACAGTTATAGGCCGGTAAATCGATTCATTACCATATTATTTGCTACCATATCAACCGTATTTACCATGTTGCTCGTTAATATTCCTTCTCAGCAGGTACACTGTTGACTAATCAACGCTTTAACTCTTATTGCACTCATTGATTAACTGTAGAATAATGCGATTTGTCTACAATAATGTAAATTTTAAAACTTCGTGCAAGCTCCCCCGATCGACTTAAATACTTCTCCTCAAGCGGAATCTTCCGATCTCAGTGCAGAACTCCCCTTCACCCTCAGTCAGTTAAAATCTGCCATTCCGCTCCAATGTTTTGAACCATCCATCCCAAAATCTCTTTTCTACTTATTTTTGGATGTGTCTATAGTTAGCCTGCTTTACGCAGCCGCCTACTACCTAAACTCCTGGTGGTTTTGGCCCGTATTTTGGCTGATGCAAGGAACTATGTTTTGGGCTTTGTTTGTCGTAGGACATGACTGCGGTCACGGTTCTTTTTCTAAGAAGAAATGGTTGAATAATTTAGTAGGACATTTAACGCATATTCCCATCTTAGTCCCTTTTCATGGTTGGCGAATTAGCCACAGAACTCACCATCAAAATACAGGTAATATCGATACCGATGAAAGCTGGTATCCCGTCACCGAAAGCAAATATAAGGAGATGGGTTGGGCGGAAAAATTAATCCGCTTTCAATTGTTACTAATTGCTTATCCTATATATCTTTTTAAACGTTCTCCAGGAAAGCAAGGTTCTCATTTTAATCCGAACAGTCCTCTGTTTAAACCATCGGAAAAATGGGATATTATCACCAGTACCGTATGCTGGTCATTAATGATAGGTTTTTTGGGTTGGCTAACCTATCAATTTGGCTGGATGTTTTTGCTAAAATACTACCTCGGCCCCTATGTGGTGTTTGTGGTTTGGCTCGATTTAGTAACCTATTTACATCACACAGAACCGGATATTCCTTGGTATCGCGGTAAAGATTGGTATTTCCTCAAAGGGGCATTATCTACGATCGATCGCGATTACGGATTGATCGATAACATTCACCACAATATCGGCACTCATGTAGCCCATCACCTGTTTCTGAGCATCCCTCACTATCATTTAAAAACCGCAACAGAAGCAATCAAACCAATTCTGGGAGATTATTACCGCGAGTCTCGCGAATCCATTTGGCGATCTTTTGTTCGTTCCTACCTAACCTGTCATTTTGTTTCAGATACGGGCAGTAAGGTTTATTACCAATCTAAAGAAAAGTTAGGAAAAGCTTAACTTTCTAAAACTGGTTAAATTTTAATTACTGTTGTAGGGTGTAAGGGATAACGCCCTACAACAGAATATTGTATTTGATGATAAATTTGTGTAATTCCTTGGCGAATCATTATAGCCCAGCACTATAAATTATCATGTATCGTAAACTTTTGCAGTTGGGTAATCAAGAGAGCCGTTTGCTTCGCGCTGAAAGCTCGATCGACCGCTTGTGGGTCTTTGGGTTGCTACTAGCCGCACTTTTCCTCTATCTGATTAATTTAGGCAATCTACCGCTGCGGGATTGGGATGAGGGAATTGTTGCTCAAGTAGCCCGCGAAATTTACCAAGCACCCGCAGGTTCTCTCCGTTGGCTTTACCCTACTTTAGGGGGAGAAGCTTATATTAATAAGCCGCCTTTGGTACATTGGTTAATAGCTTTGGCGTATTCTCTAGGAGATGTCAACGAGTGGACGAGCCGCTTGCCGGGAGCAATACTGGCTGCTATTTCAATACCCTTACTGTATAAAATCGGGCGCGAAATTTTTCACTGTCGCCTCTACGCTATTTTCGCCGCTTTGATTTATTTGACTTTACTGCCAGTAGTGCGTCACGGACGTTTGGCAATGCTGGATGGCGCGGTATCGTGTTTTTTTCTATTCGCGATGTGGTGTTTGTTACGTAGCCGGCGCGACTTGCGTTATTGCTTGGGGGCAGGAATCGGCTTTGGGTTAATTTGCTTAACAAAAGGTATTTTAGGATTGCTATTGGGTGCGATCGCGCTTTTATTCCTCGCTTGGGATACCCCCCGACTGTTGAAATCCGGTTATTTTTGGGTCGGCATCTTGATAGGCAGCATCCCAGTAGGTTTTTGGTACGGCGCTCAAGTGCTGCACTACGGTCAAACTTTTATTAATGTCGGCCTAGTCGATCGATCTTTCTAACGTGTTTGGACACCGATCGAAAATCATGCAGGGCCGCCTTGGTATTACCTACTAGAAATCTTTAAATATAACTGGCCTTGGCTCATCTTCTTACCCCAAAGTTTAATTTATACATGGGAAAATCGCAATTCAAGCTGGGCTAAATTATTACTGGTTTGGAGCGGTGCTTATTTCTTAGCCATTTCTTTGATGACAACCAAACTTCCCTGGTATGTCATGCCAATTTATCCAGCTTTAGCCCTCGCTTTAGGAGCTTACTTAGCAGAAATATGGTATTGGCCTAGTACAAAAACTTATCCCCGTGCTTGGTCGATTATTTTAGGATTGCTAGCTTTAGTTAGTTGGATCGGTAGTATTTATTTTGGCAAGTTTATTCCCGAACCAGAAACTGATTTACAGCTAGTCATGGTGGCGATTGCCATCACCATGAGTTTAGCCGCTTTTTTAGTTGCCCAGCGTGACTTTCAGTTTATCCCGATTTTAATATGGGGCAGTTATGTTTCCCTATGCTTACTAATGATTTCCGACCATTGGATTTGGGAATTAGCAGAACATTACCCCGTTAAACCAGTTGCCGAAATTATCCAGCGTATCCCAGTTAATCAGAAAGTTTATACCTCACATCCCCATTTTCGTCCTTCCTTGAATTTTTATAGCGATCGCCAAGTTATTCCAGCAACTTTACCTCAACTAAAAGAATTTTGGACGCAAGAGCCTAGCCCTTATTTGCTGCTCGATCGAGAAGCCCTGCAAAATCTCAAGCTAGAACGAGTAAAAACCCGTGGCGCAGCCGCAGGATGGACGCTGATTACAAGGGATAAGCAATAATTTGTTTCTGGTTAATTAACAATTGGGCGTTCTGAAGTATCGCGGGAAAAATTTTGGTCAACTACCAATATGGAACTAATCGCTGGCCAATAAATTTTAACTATTTTTTTAATGTACGAAATTCCAGTCCCGATCGCGATCGCCGAGTAAACCTCTCTTAAAGACCGAAGCGACAATCCGAAGTACATGAAATTACTTCTTCACTTTTGCCATCTTTAGTTGAACCAATAAGCGTTAAACTAACTATCCTGCCACCTATCGTACCACCAGTAAACGGGTTTCGATTAATATTACTTAGTAAAATATCTAACTTAGTAAGTTGCATTGGCTTACCGTTAATACTGGTAAATGCGGAAGCTTGACAACGGCCATCATTCAACTTAACAGATTTAAATGAAATTAATTTTTGGATACCTCTGGAGTGCAAAGCATTAAGAAAGATGTCTACCTTTGCACCGGAGACAGCTTGGCTGAATATACCGTAACCAGATTGTTCTAGCGAGATTAGTTCCCTAGTTGTTCCGTCTTCTTTCTGCCAATATACATATACTGGTTGATTTGGGATCGGTACGCAGTTTTGATTCAGTCGTATCCCATAATGCACTTGATTGCCATTATCATTTTTGGAAATGTGGAAAACGCTGGGAATGTCATTTGCTAATGAGGGTGCAGCACCAGACAACAACATGAAGCTGGTAAAGCCAACTATAGCGAATTGATTTTGGCGATTAAACATGAGCAAATCTGCTCCTTTGAAGTGGTGGTTGAAATCACTAAAACGGCTATCGTTCTGAAGCCGGAAAATTCAGTTAAGTAGAATTCTGTTCTTTGGCTTCTCAAAAACCCTTTTCTGTCCTCTTTTAGATTGGTAGCCGACTTCACAATTGATAGTTGCTACTTCCTCGTATCTCTATCTATAAAAAAAATAAATAAATCTCACTCGATCATTTTAGTTGCCCAATCTATAAAATCCTGAACTGGGTTCGTCTGATTTGGCCTTTCATCCAGAGTGGCCAATGAATAACCAAACAAAATAGCACTACTGACGATCGCGATCAGGAAAATTGGTTTGATGAGTTGGAAATCACGACGCATCCGAGCCAACGGACGACTTTGCCGACGTAACATTTGCCCATCAGCTTTTTGCTTCTTATTAGGTTGGGGATCTCTGACATAATTACCGCTTTGACTAACAACAAAGCATTCTTGGCAATACGGACACATATAAAGTCCATTGCCCGTGTTCCCCAACTTCATTCCTTTGGAACGATGGCAAATTGGACAAGTAACAGAATTACCATCAAAGGTGTGAGAATTCATCAGAATTTCCTATTTTTCCACGGGATGTGCCTATTATTCAGTGATGTGATGAGAAGCTGACTTTCTGTGACACCAAGGGCCAAAACAAGAATATTCGATCGGGGAATCACGATTTGAAGATGGTTCGATCGGGATGAAAGCATCAAAGGCT
>CAZJJR010000303.1:6216-7154 GCA_964546365.1 uncultured bacterium
TCCCTAATTTTGTAGTAGCAGCAGTTAGTTAGCCTCACACACACGTATTTGGCGGTAGATACCACTAATTAACGATGACATTTACCATCAAGTTGCTCCCCAGGCGCGACCCCAAAATTAACAGGCGATTCCCAAAGGAGCTACATAGATTGGATTATACTGGCATCATCCTTAGTCTACCCTTCTTAACTGCCAATACTGCACACCTGTAGTGTTTCTTGTCGATAGAATTTAAATGAGGAGCTAGTAACAAAATTTAATTAATATAGTCGTTTTTATATGAACTCGATCCCAAACGCTGCGGTGCGGCTGAACGAACAGCCATTGCAAGGTACGGGACAATCTTGCCAGGGCTTGGCTCTTTCTTCCCGTCTGACTCGTCTTTTCAATCATCTCCAACCATCACCAGAAACCGTCGTATTAATTTTGGCGGTACTGATTGGTAGTGTTACTGGCATGGGTGTAGTGACGTTTCATTATTTAATTAAGTCAATCCACAGCCTGATGCTAGAAAACCTGATGGGTAAGATTTCCATCTGGGGTGCTTGGACTTTAGCCTGCGTCCCTACCATTGGTGGTCTACTCGTCGGCTTAATGCGCTGGCGGTGGCGTGACTTAGGGCCAAGTATTTCTTCTTTAATTGCCGCTACGCAGGGAAAACCCTCTGCGGTCGTCAGACAACTCCGACCCGTTACTAAAATGGTAGCTGCCCCTCTTTCCTTAGGAACGGGGGCTTCTCTTGGCCCGGAAGGACCGGGCGTGGAAATTGGCGCTAATTTCGGTATGTTACTAGGGCAAGTGATGCAAGTGTCTCAAGAACGGCATCGTTTGCTCTTGGGTGCCGGGGCAGCAGCCGGCTTAGCCGCTGGTTTTAATGCTCCTATAGCAGGAGTATTCTTTGCCCTAGAAGTAGTTCTGGGTACTACGTTTGCCACTTC
>CAZJJR010000304.1:0-3806 GCA_964546365.1 uncultured bacterium
CTTTTTAATTCACTTTCTAAAGCGTGTAAATTAACGGTCGAATATCCAGGAGTGTAGTCAGGGACTAACTGCTCTAGCAAAAAGACTATTAAGTTGGAATTGTTTTGCTCTGCTGCTTTACACAGAGAATCTACCTTTGGCTCTATCAACTCCGGAACGATGCGGCTGGCATTTTCGACCGTGAGGATCTTTTCATGTTTGGTGCGGTTATATTGTTCGCCGGGAATAAATAATTCTTCATAAAGTTTTTCTCCAGGACGCAACCCCGTAAAGGTAATATCGATATCTTTACCAACTTCTAATCCTGAAAGACGAATTAAATCTTTTGCCAAATCTACAATTTTGACTGGTTTGCCCATGTCAAGCATGAATACTTCACCGCCACGTCCGAGTACAGACGCTTGTAATACCAGTTGTACCGCTTCTGGAATTGTCATGAAATAACGACAGATTTCTGGATGGGTAATAGTAATTGGCCCACCTTTAGCTATTTGGTTTTTGAAAGTAGGAACCACGCTGCCTCGACTACCGAGAACATTGCCAAACCGAACTACTACGAATGGTTTGCCACTCTTTTGAGCAGCTTGCAGCACTAAAATTTCTGCTACTCGCTTGCTAGCTCCCATAATATTAGTGGGGTTAACGGCTTGATCTGTGGAAATCATCACAAAGTTCTGCACGTCATAATCCAATACCAGGTCTAGTAAATTTTTAGTTCCCCGCACGTTATTTGTAATTGCTTCTGGTGGGTTTAATTCCATCATGGGAACGTGCTTGTGAGCCGCCGCATGAAACACTACTTCCGGACGGAATTTGTCGAATACGTACTTCATCCTTGGTAGCATTCTGAGGTCAGCAATAAAGGCAGTAATTTGAGGTGAATTTTCTGGCTTTTCGCCATTTTTTTGCAATGATTTAATGATACTTTGCAGTTCTTGTTCAATGGTAAATACAGAATTTTCTCCATGTCCCAATATCACCATTTGAGCGGGTTTACATTTAAAGATTTGCCGACAAAGTTCGCTACCAATCGAACCGCCTGCACCTGTAACTAAAACTCTTTTACCTTGGAGAAGTTGAGAAACTTTTTGGATGTCAGTTTGGATAGATTCGCGACGTAGCAAGTCTTCTATTTGTATTTCTCTCACATTACCGTTGTTGGGACGAGAATAGATAATTTCGTGAATAGCAGGTAAAGTGCTAGTAGGAATTTGATGGGAATGGCAAATATCGACCACTTCCCGAATCACGTTACCAGAAGCGCTAGGCATGGCAATAATTACCCGCTGAATATGGAGATACCGCGCGATTTGCGGAATTTGACCATGACCGCCAACTACATTAATACCGCAGATTTGGAGATGGTGTTTTTTCGGATCGTCATCAATGAAAGCAACGGGATAAAGCCCTAATTGGGGATTCTGTTGTAAGTTTTTGACTAAAGATACCCCTGCGCTGCCAGCACCAACAATTAAAGCGCGATCGCGACGATGGAATTTTTTATGTTGTTTGCTGATTCTTTCTAAAACTGGTACGCTGAAACGAAGGCTACCAATTAATAAAAAGCTGAGCATTCCATCAAGCAAAGGAAGTGATTTAGGTACGGTGTGAACCAGCCAAAAATTATGCAAATAAAAGATTTTAAAAATGATTACTTCTGCTAAAACAGTAATCATCATCGCCGAACCTATCTGTTCGAGTTCGTTCAACCCAGCGTAGCGCCAGCAACGCTTGTAAAAACCCATATTATAAAGTACCGCGAATTTAACCAGGAAAAATAATATAGTTATTGCTATTAGTCCCGGTAGGTAAGGTGCGATCGCTACTCCATCATCTAAACGAATTTTTAAAGCAATTAAGGGGGTAATTAAAAAAACACTTCCATCTAGCCATAAAAAGTGTCGGTTTCTTAATTGTCGAATAAATCTTGATAATTTATTATTCATGTATTCACCACCAGCTATTTGCGAGCAAACAACTACCCATTCCTGATTTGTCACTCTCGCTAAAAAATTTTTGGTAACTTAATATTTGCCAAGTTTTTACTTTGCAACACTGCAATTGATTACAAAGACCAGATTACGCAAGGCAAAAGCCTTTCTCTCCGCAGATATTGCACCTTTCTCAATAAGGCTCAAGAAACCCAGTTTCTAAACGAAAAATATAGGCTTTCAGGTAAGGGCAGTTGCAAGAAACTAAGGTGATGACTCTGGTGCAAGATGTGAGTCTGTCCAACATGACGTTAAGAGAGACTCGTTTAAATTCTCTGTGAAGATGCGCTTAATATTTTTTAATTACTGTCTCTGAAATCGTAGTAGTTTGTGCTTTAGGTATTAAGCACGCTGTTGCAGAGAAAAGGTATAACCCTGTTTTGTTAATTTGAGGACAAAAAAAATTTGCTTGCAAATCTTGAAATCAAGATATTGCATAGATTTTAGGTTTGATTTTCTAACAAGATTTTGTCTTTTCTGTAAAAAAAGGCAGGATCTTCGATCGCAAGAGTTCCAGAATGTCCTCTAGTGAGAGTGACTGCACGGGGATAAGCTGACACGCATTTAAATTGGGATTTTGCCTAGACTCCTTACACCAATGGTTTCAAGCAAGAAATTTAAATGGTGAACAGTTTATAGAGAGGCGCTTACTGAAACAATCCACAAGAAAAAATTTTTTTTATCTACTACATAAGTAACCCAGGATTCTGTATAACGCCAGTGCGTTAAAAGCAACTTCTCTCAGTCAATCTTCCGCAGTACAAGAAGCATTCCAAGAATATCAGAAAATAGAACGCCTGTTGGCAATGGAAGAAACGCGCTTTCTCAATACTCACCCGGGAATAGTCGATTTAAGGAATAAAAAAGAAACTTTGAAGGGTTTACTAGAAGAGCGAATCAAAACAGTTATCGGTCAAACAACAGAATTGCCTCAACAAAATTTACAAATTGGAGATTCAAAACCAAAACTCATTGAAGAATTTGTGTTAGTAGAAGCCAAACGCCAAGGTTTAGCCAATCAGATTGTTGCTTTATCAAACGTACAAATAGCATATAGGCAAAGAATGAATGTTTTGCCCAGATTAGAAAAAGAACAACGAGAACTCGAAAACAAATTACAAATCTCACAATCTACCTATGCGCTTCTATTTCAAAAACTTCAGGAAATCCGCATTACAGAAAATCAAAATGTAGGCAACGCACGCATTATTGAAGCGCCAGAAGTTCCCGAAGAACCTATAGTTTCTCGTAAAAAGTTATTTATTGCGACGGGTATTATGTTCGGTAGCTTGCTAGCGATGGCTACGGCGCTATTTTTAGAATTGCAAGATAAATCTTTAAAAACGGTTGAAGAAGCAAAAGAATGTTTTGGTTTGACGTTGCTGGTGGTAATTCCAATGCTAAGAAAACCCGACCAGATTACCAAGAGTAATTTTTTCTGGCGAGATAACTCAACTAACAAATATTCAGGACAACCAATCCCACCAACACCAAAAATTTTCTTGCAAAACAACCTGCATAATCCAGTTAGCGCTGCTTACCGAATGTTACAAGCAAATCTGCGATTTTTAAGTTCTGATAAAGAGCTAAATACTGTTGTGGTGAGTAGTTCGATTCCCCAAGAAGGTAAGTCTACGGTGTCTGCTAATTTGGCGGTAGCGGTCGCGCAAGTGGGACGCAAGGTATTATTGGTGGATGCAGATATGCACCATCCCGTGCAGCATCGGATTTGGGATCTTACTAATCAAGTAGGTTTGAGTAATGTGATTGTCGGAGATACAGAACTGGGTACGGCAATTAGGGAAGTGATGCCTA
>CAZJJR010000304.1:3826-7154 GCA_964546365.1 uncultured bacterium
GGGTAATTCCACCAAATCCCATGACTTTACTCGATTCCCAAAGAGTATCTTCGTTAATAGATGAGTTTACAGAATTATATGATTTGGTAATTATCGATGCTCCCTCGTTAAATGTAGCTGCTGATGCACTGATTTTGGGTAAAAAAGCAGATGGTCTTTTATTCGTGGTGCGACCTGGCGTAGTAGATTATGCTAGTGCGATTTTTGCTAAAGAACTTATGGAAAAATCTAATCAGAATGTGCTTGGTTTGGTAGTAAATGGAGTGATTTCTAATCACGAGCCTCATAGTTGTTATTATTTTGCTAATGAATCTTATTCAATTAAAGATACAGAAAATATAAATAATGGCAAGGTAAGTTGATTAGTGGTTTTACTGCTCTTGTGTCGCTCTGATGAAATAAAAATCAACTTTTAAATATGGAAATCAAAAAAGAAACCCGGTTTCTTAGGTCTTGTTGAAAATGGTGCAAGATGGGAACCCGAATATCTATCAATCTTGTTAAGAGATGAATTTTTATGACGAGTTGCAAACTTGTATGACAAATAATGGTCTAAGTAATAACACTGAAATATATTTAAGCAGTATAGTAAGACAAGAGGAAAAACTCGATCGTCAAGTTAAAACTCTATTTTGCTTATCAGCGATACATTTGCCAGTTTACGCGAACTTACCGAGACAAGAGGACAACGCCAATTTTCCTACCCAACCATCTGAAAACTGCATAAAATTTGGTTCGATCTTTTAAAAACGATCGCAGAAGAAGGTAACTCAGAGCGATATTCATATATTCCTCATCTCAGGACTTGCATCTATCTCAATAAGGCTAAAGAAACCGGGTTTCTAAACGAAAAATCAGGTTTTCAGGTAAGAGTATTTGCAAGAAACTAAGGTGATAAATCTGATGCAAGATGTGAGTCATTCTTCTAGCAAGGTAATGCCAACACCAAACAGTGATTTGTCAAGGTGGATGGCTTGGTTCAGTTAAGCATTAACTGAAAATTATTGCAGTGAATTTACTGGTGGTGATTACCATAGGAATTCCAGTTTTTTAAAAATTCCCAAATAATGAAAACTTCAAAAAAGTAACTATTAGGGAGAGCAAAACTCATGTTAAAAGCAATTAATTGGATGTTAAACATTCAAACTTCGGAAGGATACAAGATCTCAGAAGCAAATAAAATTGAAGTTGATGCTTGCGATGCGATCGGCATAATTCTCAAAGGTAATGCTCAAGCCGAAGACATTGAAATTCAACCAGGTGGGAGCGGGCAAGTAAAATTTTTACTAATTCAATCCGACTGCTACGACCCCAAAATCAGTTACAGCGTCAATGAAGATAAGAGCAACGATGAAGATCGGATTAAGCTAGACGCTTTGCAACTTCTAATGGGGAATGGCGCAGTAAAGTTACTTGGGGAACCCCCGAACAAACTCTTTTTCTACAACGGACTGACGCGAGACGTAACGCTGCAAATTCTGGTTGGTAGAAAGGCAACCACACCATAAATTATCAATCCCATCACTTTGCACATTTAATCCCTAACCCGGAGGATATTCCATGCCAGTTACCCCAACTTATCCAGGTGTTTACATTGAAGAAATTCCCAGTGGAGTTCGCACGATCGCAGGTGTAGCCACCTCTATTACAGCGTTTATCGGACGATCGCGCAAAGGCCGCGTTAACGAACCGATTCGCATTCAAAACTTTGGCGACTTTCAAAGACAATTCGGCGGTTTGTGGGTTCACAGTCCCATGAGTTACGCCCTTCAGCATTACTTTCTCAATGGTGGTAGCGATGCGATCGTCATTCGCGTCGTTCACGACGACGCACGACAAGCTACAGTCTTGCTCGCAGGTTCCCCCGGTAATCCCCCCCTAGAACTGGAAGCGGTTAGCGAAGGCACTTGGGGCAACAATTTGCGAGTGCGAGTAGATTACAGCACCCGTCCACCCGAACCAGGAGAAGACGCAAACAGCTTATTCAACCTCAGTATTAAAGACATCAGCACGGGCGATGTCGAAAGTTTTCGCAACCTTTCCACCGACTCCGATCGTCCTCGCTACGTTACTCGCGTGCTGGCAGAAGAATCTCACTTTGTCAGGGTTGTCGGTACAGTACCCACTATTAGACCAAACAACCATCCCGATCTTAAACCTGGTAAAGACCCCTTTGTAGAAGCAGGTTCCCACACCAATTTCAACAATGATGGCAGCGACGGTTCTGCGATCGTCGATCATGACATCTGCAATCCCGATCTAGAAGGGCTAAAGCAAGGCATCTGGGCGCTAGAAAAAACCGATCTCTTCAACCTGCTGTGCATCCCTCCGCTGACGCGAGACACCGATATCGGCTCGATAACTCTGAGTTCAGCCTTAGCTTACTGCAAAAAACGGCGGGCGATGTTGCTCGTAGACGCCCCATCTACGTGGGGGGACAAAGATCGCCCGATCGCAGAAATTACTTCTCTCGGTATTAACGATAAAAACGCAGCCATTTTCTTTCCTCGCCTAAAAGTACCCGATCCGCTCAAAGAAAATCGCTTAGAAGAGTTTGCGCCTTGCGGTGCAGTCGCGGGAATTTTCGCTCGCACAGATGCCGCGCGCGGAGTTTGGAAAGCACCAGCCGGAATCGAAGCCACCCTCATCGGAGTGCGAGAACTCTCAGTTAAACTCACAGACGAAGAAAACGGTCAGTTAAATCCTTGGGGTATCAACTGTTTGCGAAGCTTTCCCGCGATCGGAAATGTAGTTTGGGGAGCGAGAACGAGAGAAGGCGAAGACCGCCTAGCTTCCGAGTGGAAATACATACCCGTCCGCCGCATAGCCTTATTTATTGAAGAAAGCCTTTATCGGGGGACTCAGTGGGTAGTTTTTGAACCCAACGACGAGCCATTATGGGCGCAAATTCGCCTCAACATTGGGGCATTTATGCAAAACCTGTTTCGTCAAGGGGCTTTTCAAGGAACGACACCCCGCGAAGCTTATTTCGTGAAATGCGATCGAGAAACCACCACCCAAACCGATATTAATCTGGGAATTGTCAACATTTTGGTAGGTTTTGCACCGCTCAAACCCGCTGAATTCGTGATTATTAAAATTCAGCAAATGGCAGGACAAATAACAACCTAATTTAAGCTGCCACGCATTTAATTTTAATACTCAGGCTGATGGGGAGATGGGGGGATGGGGTGATGGGGAGAGGGATTTACGGTTTTTGCCTAGCACCAGCAATATACAATTTAAATGCGATGCAAGCTTAGTAAATCAGGAGGTTTAGATGGCTCAATTTAGTGTCAATCCCCTGCGTTTTGACCCTTATAAAAAT
>CAZJJR010000305.1:0-6000 GCA_964546365.1 uncultured bacterium
GCCCTCACAGTAGGGGAATTATCGTACCAGACAAAATTTTGTTAGGAACTCATCCTGCTGAATTTGATACATCTGGTTCTGTAGGAATAATCAGTCGATGCGGCACTTTAACTTCTGAAATTGCCTTAGAACTAACGAAAACAGGGATCGGTCAATCGATTAGCATCAACATTGGTAGTAACGGAATAGTCGGTTCTTCACTTAGCCAATGGTTGGAAATTTTAGATAAAGATGACAATACCAAAGCGATTGTTTTAATCGGACAAACTGAAGGCGGAAACGAAGAAACAGTAGCCCGGTATATTGCTGAAGAAATTAAAAAAACCGTAGTTGTTTATATCGCCGGACGCCATGCACCGGGCGTAAAACGTCAACGCTATGCCAGTGATTTAATTGTTTCTCAACCAGTGATGGAAGCCTCTATTGATGTAGCAGAAACTAAAATAGCAACCTTTGAAAAGTTAAAAATTCCCGTGGCTCAACGTCCTTCTCAAATTCCCGAATTAGTCAAAAAAGCGATTAAGAAAGGGTAAAAATTTATACATACATCGCTTTTCAGATAAATGTAGTAAATAAAAACCCGGTTTCTTGAAGAAACCGGGTTTCTATTCCGTACTTCAGATTACTGGTATCTGCTGTAAGGGTTTTGACGAAATATTATTTCTTTGACAAATGGTTTATTCACTAAACCGGCCCACCACAATGCAATACCGATGAACTAACTAGCTGGTAAAGAATTCCTACCTTCAAACAAAGCTTTCGTAGCAGATTCACCAGCACGTTTCAGTTGACGGCTTAACTGAATACTGCACAAACTAATAGCGCCCAATTGAGTTAGGAAAGCCATAAAAACGGTTGTTGCAGAAGCATTTTCGATCGCGACCCAAGGGAAAGGCGAAAATAGCCAAAGTGCAGGATGCTTATCCGGTGACAATAGCAGCACGCCGCAAATTACTGGTGGCAAAACAATTAAAGCAGTTACTGCGCCTGCTGCCCACTGCATTTGTTTGCGAGTGCGAGTTAATAACATCAGTTGTGCCACTACTGCATAAATCATAATTAAAGTAGCACTGATAATTACAGATGCTATTCCTGCCATTGTTTTAGCAAAGTCAGACCACAATAGCACCCAAGGAATCAAGATGCTAGAAGCGATGATTAAGTTAATTGCGATCGCAACTAAAGCCGGACTCTTTTCCGCCCAAACTAAATCTTTAACTACAGAACTGTTCCAGAACTTCTTACCATCTGTAACTCGCTGCCGACGATATCGCGCCCAATCAACTAAATCTTGCCGTTGGGGTGACAAAGTACTAATTAACGCCAAAAACAAGAACAGATTGAAAACTAGCAAGAAACTTAAGTTGGTAGTATTGTGGTATGAGGAATTTCCCCATCTAGGCGTTTGTACTGCAAACCCTAACCCAATAAATTCAAAGCAAGCGATTAACAAATAGCTCTGGGCTTTGCTCAAAATTGTTTTAGTTGGATTGGGAAAACGCCGCTGCAAACTTTGCCAAATCCAATAAGTCCACAGGGCATAATTCGCCAAAGCAAAGCCTAATAAACTCACGATGTTAACGCCTAATTTCAGGCTAAACCATTGCAAGTTACCCATTTCCAGATAGGAAAACCAATACCGATCTCCTACATTGCTGGCATCTGTTAAATAAGGTAGCAATACGTAAGGAGAAAACAAACTCAGCCAATCTCCTGGCGTATTCATGATTGGTTTAGCACAAGTAAGCCAGAGGAACATCATCACCAATCCGCTACCCAACCAAGGCTGAAATCCACTAAAACCAGAACTAAATAAACCAAACAGCAAACTACCACTGTAGAAGAAAATACAACTAGCAGCTAAAACTGCATAAAACCCGAAGATAAGTAACGGCGGAACGTGACCGGAGATTCCTGCCCACAAGTGCAAGGGTATTCCCAAAAATGCGATCGCGTACAGTAAAATCGGAACACCGATGATTTTGCCAACTAGGATATTTTGGGTAGATTGAGGACTGAGGCGAATAAAATTCAGCGTACCCCGCCGTTCTTCTTGGGCTAAGTCGCTGATTAGCATATAAGTTCCTGCCACTAGCAGTCCAAAAATGCCAATTACACTCATCCATAAGAATAAGTCTATCCACCACTGAGGCCAGTTGATGATGAAATTGTCAAAAGCATCTTTCAGGCAAATATGGTTGTAGTAACCCTCGTCTCCCGTACAATACCGATTTGTTATCCTACCGCCATACTTGCTTTCCACGGGTAATTGGCTTTGAAAAGCAATAAACAATAGAAATTGCCCTACCAAAGAAATGGCACCAGCAATTAATAAGTTGCGTGGTTTGACCCGACCTTTAATTTCTCGCAGTATTTGTGGGTTCCAGTCGCCTAAAGTGTCTATCCACTTTAATTTCATGGGAAATTCTCCAAATTGAGTGGAATTGGAAAGTAAATCTGGTAACTAACGGCATAAGAAAACCAAAAACTAAGATTTTTAAGGCTTTGTTTTGGTTTCTTATTTGCTCTCTCCTCTAGTGTTTGCTTGCTAGTTTAGTTCTTTCACTAATGTATAAGCTAAGAGCGTTAACCTGCCACTAGATGTTTAGATGTTGATTCACCTAGTATTTGTAATTTTTGGGTTAATTGTTGGGTCAAAGACCCTAGAATAACAACTTGAGTTAAGAAACCAAATCCTATAATAAAAATTGATTGGAATGTTAAGATTCCCACTGGAAAAGGCGTGATAACTAGCAGCAATTTTAGCATTAACGTACTACTACCGAAAATTTCCCGACTAACTATAGGAAATAAAACCAGTCCAAACATCGCCAATCCCACCAATATTCGTTGTTCAACTTTTAGCAATCGCAACAATTCTATAAGTAGGGCATAAATCAAAATTACATTAAAAGTTAATACTAAACCACCGACTAAAGCCAAAACAATTTGCATCCCCTCAGTCCAGCTTTTCCTCAACCATAATAATATCCAAGGCATCCAAATAATTGACATCATCAGATAATTCATTGCAATTGCTACTACAGCCGGACTTCTGTCATCCCAAATTAAATCTTTGACAAGATAACTCTTCCAAAATCGTCTAAGAGCTAATTTATTCGTTCTGCGGTAACGAGTCCAATCAATTAAGGATTGGCGATTCGGTAACAAAGCTATATTTAAAATCAAAAACAAAATCGGGTTAATAAAAAATAAAACTCCTAAACCGAGAACGTGTTGCGCTTCCGATCTTGATTGCCAAAAAGCGAATCCTAACATCCAAATTTGTACAATTGCAAACAAATAGTAGCTTTGTTCCTTGCTTAAAAGAGTAGATTTTGGATTATTGAAACGGCGATTAATTGCTTGCCAAAAAAAGTAATTTCCGATGCCGATTCCAACTAAAACTAACCCGTAAAGCAGAATTGGGTATTTTCCAACAGGCAATAAAAACCATTGCCAAGTTTGAATAAAATCAGTTTCTCGATACCAATCTAAAGTAAAATCGACTGCGCCAATGTAAAAGAAGGCAAACCAAAAAGCAATAAAGCTTGCTCCTCCTGCGATCGCTTTTGCTTCTACTTTTAAACTATGTTGTAAGGTGTAAAAGAGAAAAAAAGTATAAAAAATGGAAACTCCAGCTATCCAAAGGCCGTATATTCCTAATAGCCAAATCACAGGTACGCCAGCAATCAACCCAGAGATAAAATGTAGGGGTATTGCCAAAACTACTGCTATATAAAATAAAGCTGGTACTCCTAATATTTTGCCAATTAAAATACTTTGACTGGTTTGGGGTGCTAGCCGAATAAAATTAAGCGTACCTTTACGTTCTTCTGTAGCGAAATCGCTCACCAAACCGTACACGCCTGCTAATAGCATAACTATTGGCAGTATCCAATCAAGAATTCTAAATAATATGTTAATTTGATCGATCAACTCTTCAAGTAAATCTTCAAGTCCATTGCCAGGGATTGTGTCGAGGTCTATAAATAAAGTTTTTACCACGGCACATACGAAAAACTGAGCCACTAGAGAAACCACAATTGTAGTTTTCGCTGTACTATAATTAACCCGGCCTTTAAGTTCCCGAAATAACTGGGGATTCCAATCGCCAACGCGATCCAGCAAATTAATTGCCATAATAATTCTCCTAAGTGGTGGAAGTTTTAGATAATCGACTTAGATTGAATAAATTAAATAAAATCCAAAATCTAAAATCTAAAATTTATGAGGCTTGTTTGTGACCGAGTTTGAGGAAGATTGTTTCTAAATCTTCTTGGGTACAGTGAAATTCGGTGAGAGGAATTCCGACTTCGATTAGCGATCGCAATAACTTAGCCGAGTCCTCTGGATTTCCCGAAAAGTGAACGCGCACTTGATGGGTAGCTGGTAAAACTTCCCAATCTTCTACCAGAGAATGATTTTTCAATTCCGACAAAAGCGCTTCTTGGCTACCCAAAGTTGCCATGACGATTTGCTGGCGACTCAGACGGCGATAAAGTTCTTTGAGAGAACAGCTTTCTACCAAGTAGCCTAATTCCATGATCCCCACTGAGGTACAGAGTTCAGCCAAATCGCTCAAAACGTGAGAAGAAATCAAAATCGTCATTCCTGCTTCTCGCAAAGTCTTGATGATTTCGCGAAACTGCATTCTCGCGATCGGATCTAATCCAGAAACAGGTTCATCCAGCAGCAACACGATCGGTTCGTGAATAATTGTTCTAGCCAGACTGCGGCGCTGTTTCATCCCTCGCGACAGGGTAGAAATTTGACCGTTGCGCTTGTTGGTTAGCTGTACCAGTTCTAGCACTTCATACAAGCGTTGGGTACGGCGGGGTTCTCTCAAACGATAAAGTCGGGCAAAATAATCCAAATAGTCCCAAACCGTCGTATCAGGGAAAGTCATCTCGCAAAAATCCGATGCGCCGCTTGAGAGTTGGGTTGCTGTTGTCCCGCAGCAAGCGATCGCCATTGATATAAATTTCTCCTATAGTCGGGTCTTCCGCCGCCGCTAACATCCTGATCAAGGTTGTTTTACCAGCACCATTTGGCCCGATCAGTCCGTATACTTCACCCACTTCCACTTGTAGGTCAACATCGTTAACTGCTAGATGGCGCTCGAATTGCTTGGTTAGTCCGCGAGTAGAAATTGCGAGTTCCTTTGCCATAATTTGCATAAAAACACCTTAATGGTTCGTCAAGTGTAAAAATGCTTAATTTTTTTTAACCAACTCTGAATTACACGAAAATCTGGAGACTGGGAATAGACTCTATTCTCAATGCTCCAGATCGATCGAAAATTTAGTAGGCTTTCCAAGTTGGCTGATTAGATAGAAATTACTAATCGCTATGATTACAAATCGCTTAGGTTTTCCCTACACCTTTAGAGAGACTATTTCCTAAAATTAAACAAAATAGTATTGGTTACAATTGCTGAACTCCTTTTTTGGCAAGGGTTGTAGAAGTGGTATTTTTCCAAGCCAACCTAAAGCGCAGTTTCTAGCAAAAGTATTAGGCAATCCCATAAGCACACTTGTAGAACATTAGGCAAGAGATTGCTGAGTTTTTCACATTTTGTTACAAAGGATGAAGACTTTCTATAGACGCAAGGCTTTATGTTAGGTGGTCTGACTGGTTTTACTAACCCTACAGGCGGCGATTGGGGAGAGCGAATGCTCAACACGGTTGCTAGCCAATCCATCCGCCACTTGTTCAGTAAGAGCGAGTCTGTGGAGGTCTCTGTACGTTGCTCTCCGTCCAGCAAACTGTTGCAGGGGAGTATCGACAGCTTCAAAATGAGCGGACGTGGCTTGGTGATCCGTCGAGAATTTCCCGTCGAGGAGATGTCGTTTGAGACGGATGCCGTTTCCCTGGACTTTAGCTCGATTTTGAAAGGTAAGATAACTCTCAAGCAGCCTACCCAAGCGATCGCTTTAGTTACGCTCTCGGAAGAAGGTATCAATCAATCCTTTCAGGCAGAATTGGTGAGAAAGCGCC
>CAZJJR010000305.1:6010-7129 GCA_964546365.1 uncultured bacterium
ACCTTTCTCTGGATTCCATCAAGGAATTTTCTGGCGGGTTGCCGATTTCTTTTACAGATATCCGCATCGAACTCGAAAACGGCAACCGGATTAAGCTATTTACGGAAACAAACTTACCCGACTACGGTTCCGTGCCGGTCAGCATGACCCTCACCCTCGCCGTAGAACGCCGTCGCCGCATCGGTTTTAAAGACCCTCAATTCCATCGCGATTCCGTACCAGAACGTTCCCAACCAGTTTCTCTGGCACTTGGAAGAGCATTAGCAGAGATATTGGACAATATGGTAGACCTCGATCGCTTCGATCTCGACGGCGTAACCATGCGGATCAACCGTTTGGAAACGCAAGGCAAAAAATTGCTCTTCAGCGGTTACGCTCAAATCGAACATTTTCCCGGTAGCGGTTGAGCAAATTTGACGGTAGGGATAGGAAGATACGCAGAAACCCGGTTTCTTTAAGAAACCGGGTTTCTATCTTTAGGCCACTAAAATTAAATTTAGCGACCGATACCTACATATCGGAAACCAGCAGCTTGCAACGCTTTGCGATCGAGGAAATTACGTCCGTCAATAATCACTGGACTATTCATCAATTTCGCCATTTTAGCGTAGTCCAAAGTGGTAAATTGCGTCCAGTCCGTAACTAACACCAACGCATCGCAACCATCAGCCAAACGTTCGGGATCGGTTTCGACAATTACGCCAGTTAAACCATGACGCATCCCAGTTTGAGAAACCAAAGGATCGTAGGCTTTTACCTTTGTACCCAAACGATTGAGTTCTTCAATCAAAGTTAAAGCTGGGGCATCTCTCATGTCATCCGTATCGGGTTTGAAAGTTAAACCCAACAAACCAACGGTTTTACCTTTGAGGATTTTCAGTTCGTGCTGTAGTTTTTCAATAGCCATCACGCGCTGGCGTTTGTTAACGCTAACCGCAGCATTGAGAATTTCAGTTTCGTAGTTATAATCTTTGGCAGTATGGATGAGTGCTAAAACATCTTTCGGGAAGCAAGAACCACCCCAACCAATCCCAGCTTGCAAGAATTTACCGCCAATCCGAGAATCTAAACCAATCCCTTTGGCAACTTGGGTAACATCAGCACCAACGCGATCGCAAA
>CAZJJR010000306.1:0-4471 GCA_964546365.1 uncultured bacterium
CTGGAAAACCAGGTAATCGAAATTTCTAAATTAGAAGATGCCATAGTAGAAAAAAATCATCACCAACAGACTAAATCAGAAGTTCAAGAAGAAAATGTCGAGGAATTATACGACGCCTACAAACGTTTGCAAAGCTTGTTGATCGGGCCAGAATTAGGCGAATTTGAAAGTCTCATTACTAATGTCGAGCAGAAAGTCAAAAAGGTTGAGACTCAAATCAACGATCCTACCGAATTAATCAATTTATTATTACCAGTAATTTCCGAACTGTTAAGCAAAAAAATAGCCGAATCGCCGGAATCAAAGGAATCAATTACCGAAGCAATGATTCCGATCGTAGATGAATTAATCAAAGGAAAAACTCAGGAAAATAGAGAGGCGATGGGTAAGGCGATCGCCAACGCTTTACCAGTTGCAATTACGGAACAAGTTCGCAACAATCCAGAGGAATTTGCCAAAGCGATCGCGCCCGATATAGCTGCTGCTATTAAAGAACAAATCCGGCTGAAAAAACAAGCAATGGTAGAGGCGCTTTATCCAATTATTCACGAAGTAATTGAGAGCAAGCGCCAGGATGATATAGAAGCGCTTAGTGCTGCGATCGCGCCTTTGTTACCGCCCGCAATTGCCGAGCAAATCCGTAATTCTCCTCAAGAAATTGCCCAAGCAATTGGCCCGGAAATGGCAGCGGCGATTCGAGAGCAAGTCAGGCTAGATCGAGATGCCATGATCGAAGCATTAGCACCGGAAATGGGCAAAACGATCAAAGCACAAATCGAGATCGAACGAGATGCGATGGTAGACGCTCTTTATCCGGTAATTGGCAGTACGATTTCCAAATACATGGCAGATGTCGTTCGTACTATTAATGAAAAAATCGAAACGACTTTAAGCATGGAAGGATTCAATCGGAAAATCCGCGCTAGGATGCAAGGAGTTTCCGAAGCCGAACTGATTTTAAAAGAAGCAGTTCCCTTTACTATTCGAGCAGTCTTTTTAATTCACAAACATTCTGGCTTAGTCATTTCCGAAGCACAAAATGCCAGCAAGCAAAAATTAGAATCGGAAATGGTAGCGGGAATGTTAACCGCTATTCGCAGTTTTGTAAATGATTGTATTGCTCAATCTGGAGATGTCTCGGAAATTGATGCGATCGACTACGGCAACTCTAAGATTATCCTGGAAGTAGCCGGATACTGTTATCTAGCAGCAGTTACTCAAGGAGAAACTCCCCAATGGTTTATTTACAGGACACAGCAATCTCTTTACAGCATTGTTGAATGCTGCGGTGATGCGATCGAAAATTATCAAGGAGACCCTTCAGTTATTCCAGAAAGCGTCAATCAAATTTTAGAAAATTTAACCAATATTCAGCGCAAAAAAGAAAAGAAAAAAACAATCCCCACGGGTTTACTAATTGTCGGTTCATTGCTAGCAAGCTTAACGCTGATCCCTTGGGGATATTATCAGTATCATCGGGCAATGGACAACCGCATCGAAGAAGAAACTGCCCTCGCTTTAGCATCAGCACCAGAGTTAGCCGTTTATCGTCTTGCCGTTGAAGTTAATCACGGTAAAGTGGAATTAGCCGGAAAATTGCCTAATGAATATCTGCGTCAAAGAGCAGAACAAATCGCTCAAAAAGTAGCGGCGACCAAACCGTTAGAAAATAAAATAATCGCCGTTGAAGTACCTCCCGACCCCGTATTGGTAGCATCGGAAGTGAAAAGAGTTACATCTATTCTCAACCAAACAAACGGCGTTACTATTTCATCTAATTATGCAGGGGGGAAAGTCACCGTAGAAGGAAAAGTAACGCAAGTTGCCGACAGCCGAAAAATTACCCAAGCTTTCCAACAAATTCCGGGAGTACAAACCGTTAGCAACACCGTCCAATTACAACAACTCTCTCTTCCCGTTCGCATCTACTTCGATGCTGCTTCCGCCGAATTAAAATCAGAAACTAAAAAGGAAATTGCCCAGGTCAAAACTTTTCTAAATCGTTATCCAGAAACAAATCTCAGAATTATCGGACATAGCGATCTGACAGGCGATTATATCAAAAATCAGCAGTTGGCTCTGGCACGGGCTGAAAAAACGCGACAAGCTCTGATACAGCAAGGCGTAGATCCCAGGCGATTGGAAGCGGTAGCCACGCCAAATCCACCGTTAGGGCTAGATTCTCGGCAACCTCTGTGGTTAAGTAGATGTGTACAGTTTCAGCCAGTTTCTCTAGGTGTTAAGCCTAAGTAAAGTTAATATGCCTGTTATTTCTAAAAAAATCTGTCTCGTCGGTGACTTTGGCGTTGGAAAAACCAGCTTAATTCGCCGTTTTGTCGAACGGCAATTTAGCGATCAGTATCTCTCTACAGTGGGAGTGAAAATTTCTCGGAAAACTGTGGAGTTGGAAAATCCGAAAGATGGGGAAACAATAAGCCTACAGCTAATGATCTGGGACTTGGAAGGGCATACTAAGTTTAAGGCGATCGCTCCTTCTTACTTGCAGGGGGCTAGCGGTGCAATTATCGTTGCTGATGTTACCCGTCAGGAAACGATCGATCGGTTAATCGAACATATCAATTTATTTCTTTCTGTTAACCCCAAGGGCTATATCATCATCGCTTTGAATAAATCAGATATGCTAGAAGAAGAAAAAATGGCCAAATTAGTTAGCCTTTATCAATTTGAAGAACAGGAGAGAGTAGTATCAACTTATTCTACCTCAGCCAAAACAGGTAAAGATGTTGATGAAATATTTCAAAAAATATCCTATCAAGTATTAGTTAATTAACACAATTAAATGATTTGAAAATCTCACCACTATGCAATACTGGGTTCTGGACAGAATTTTTAACAAACCTTCGAGTCCGCGCCATATGGAATATTTGGCTGTGGATGAAAACTTTTTTATTTTAGATAGTTCAGAAGGAATCACGAGATTTGCCGATTCTCCCGATGAAGTAGGATTAGGTAAAGATGTTCGCCTCAGTTTTCCGGAATTGATCGGAGTAGAAGATACCCTGATCGATATTCTCAGCGGCAAGAATGAGAGTTTTGATTTAAAAGGAATTGCTCGTTCTTTAGTAGGACAACCTACCCCTTTATATATTGATATCTATTGTCTGAGCGATCGAGAAGAAATAGAAAATCGCAATAGATTACTGATTTTGATCGAAGATACCACTGAAAGGATGGTATTGGAGCAAACTTTAGTACAAAGAGTCAATGAAGCAAATCTTTTATCTAGTGCTTTAGCTGCATCCAGAGATTACATTGATAAAATTATTATCTCAATGGCCGATGCCTTATTAGTAACGAGTTTATCAGGGAAAATAAAAAGAGTCAATCCGGCTGCTATTAATTTATTTGGTTACGAAGAAGCAGAATTAATCAATCAACATATTTCTGATATTATTATAGATAATAACTTTTCAATAGAAGAAAATCAGCAATATTTATTAGCGACTAAAGAAGTAATTGAAAATATAGACTTGCTTTGTCAAAATAAAACTGGTAATCGGATTATTGTAGGTTTTTCTTGTTCTGCTATTCAGACCGATATAGAGGAATTTCAAGAATTTGTTTATGTGGGGCGGGACATCACCGATCGCAAAAGCGCCGAGGAAGAAATGCGTCATTCCCTAGCGAAAGAAAGGGAGTTAAACGAATTAAAATCTCGCTTTGTTTCGATGGTATCTCATGAATTTGGTAATCCGCTCAATCGAATTTTACTAGCAGTTGAATTATTGCAAGATTACAATGCGGAATTGACAGAGCAGGAAAAAAGCGAATATTTATACCATATTCGCTCTGCTACTGAAGAAATGGGAAAATTATTAAATGACGTATTGTTGATTGGTAAAGCAGAAGCCGGAAAAATCGAGTTTAATCCCTCCCCGATCGATTTGGTAAAATTCTGCAATGATTTAATCGAGCAAGTTAAAATGAGTGGGGGTGGCTACCCCACAATTAATTTTGTTTATCATGGATTACCCGTGAGTGGAAAAGCAGCAAACGAGCTACCTTCAATGGATCGAAAACTGCTTCAGACTATCCTCGTTAATTTACTTTCTAATGCTATTAAGTATTCGCCCCAAAGTAATCCGATCGAGTTAAAACTGACTTGTGAAAACGGACAAGCTATTTGGGAAGTTAAAGACCAAGGAATTGGGATTCCTCCAGAAGATTTAGAAAAATTATTTGCTACGTTCCACAGAGCAAAAAACGTTGGTAAAATTCCCGGTACGGGATTGGGATTAGCCATTGTCAAGCAATCGGTCGATGTTCACGGTGGGGAGATAAGGGTAGAAAGCCAAGTGGGAATCGGAACTAAGTTTACGGTTATTCTTCCTTTGAATCAAATTAATCAAACCGATCTTGAATAAATTGAACGGAAGTACGGGATATACCACTTCACATAAACGCTGTCACTTTTACAGCGGTTTTCTCTGTTCTGAGGTACAGTCAGAAT
>CAZJJR010000306.1:4534-7054 GCA_964546365.1 uncultured bacterium
GAACCGCTGTAATTTTGGCAGGGGGAAAGATAAATGACACGGTTAAAGTGAATTGCTAACAGAAACCCGGTTTCTTCAAGAAACCGGGTTTCTGTTAGCAGTTATGTCTACCTCATTCATTTGGCAAGCGCTGTCAGGAACTAGCAGTCTCTTTAGCTGCTTCTCGCAGCCGCTCCACATCGCGCATTGGTGGCGCACCGAAGAGCCGCTTGTACTCCCGGTTAAAGTGCGAGGCATCGTCGTACCCCACTCGGTAAGCAGCACTGGTCGCGTCCAGGTTTTGCCCCAGCATCAGACGGCGAGCTTCTTGGAGCCGCAGTTGCTTCTGGAACTGCAAGGGACTCATGGCAGTGACAGATTTGAAGTGATGGTGAAAGCCTGAAACGCTCATACCAAGCTCTCGTGCGATGCTTTCAATCCGTAGTGGCTGGTTAAAGTCTTTGCGAAGTCGATCGATCGCTCTGGCGATGTGGTGGGTGTAGCCACCCAAAACGGCAATATGACGAAGCCGATTCCCTTGCTCTCCCATCATTAGTCGATAAATGATTTCCCGCTTAATCGATGGTGCGAGAAAATGAGCTTCTGTAGGGGAATCGAGAAGCCTGACGAGTCGGACTACGGCATCTAACAAATTGGCATCCAACGGACTGACATCGATCGCTTTCACATCAGCACGGCTGCGCGATGGGGGATATCCTGCCTCGACCATAACTGAGCCCACCAGGGTGGGGTCGAGATCCAGACGAAGGCTAAGGTACGGTTGCGTATTGGAAGCTTCCAGAATTTGGCTGACAATGGGGAGTTCAGCCGTAGCCAGCAGATAGTGCATCGGGTCGTACTGATAGCGATCGTTGCCCAGAAGCACTTCTTTACTGCCTTGAGCGATCGCGCAAAAGGCAGGAACAGAGACACTATGAACGCATTCTGAAGGCGAAGAAGTGCGGTTGAAGTGCAATCCTTTCAGGGTTTCGATCGTGCCATCCCGATCGATCGATCGGGCAATCCGCTCAGTAAGTTCTTCTCTGTTGGCTTGCGCTCTCTGTGCCTCGCGTTTTGCCTGTCGGTCATCGATAGCGGACTTATCGCTCGTTTTGGCAGCGTTCATTTCTAAGTTTTGCAGGATCGTACAACAATCTTAGACGATCGTTCTATTGCTTGCCCTTGAAGATTCCTACAATGATAGCTAAAGCAATCAAAAACGATTCCGGCTTCTGGTAAGGATTCTGGATTTTTATTCAAAATAAAACACAGTTGCGATCGGGCAAGGAACTCGCTTACTGATAACCAGAAATGACATTAAAGCTAACCTTGCTTCTTAAAAAAATCCATCCCTACTGATAGAGCAGGAAATCAGCGCTCAATTTCTACGATTGGGACAGCCATCTAGATGGCATCAAGTGAAGAAATTTCAGAAAATTGATATCTAGGAGCATCAATCCATGTATAACGCGAAGGCTTACTCCGCAGCTAGTGCGACATCGCCGTTGGCTTCAGATACGATCGCGCGGCGCGACCTAACCGAACGCGACGTGCAGATCGAAATCCTCTTCTGCGGCATCTGCCACTCCGACCTTCATTCGGTGCGTAACGAGTGGAGTAGCGTCATGCCCACTGTTTACCCGATCGTTCCGGGTCACGAGATGGTCGGTCGCGTCACCAAAGTCGGCTCGGCGGTTACCAAGTACAAGCCCGGAGACCTCGCCGCAGTCGGCTGCATGGTCGATTCTGACGGTAGCTGTCCCCAGTGTAAAGCTGGCTTTGAGCAGTTCTGCCCGAACCTAACCTTTACCTACAACTCCACGGACAAGCACAAAACCGCTCCGGTTACTTACGGCGGCTACTCCGATAGCATTGTCGTCGATGAACGCTTCGTTCTGCGCGTTCCGTCCAACCTCGATCTCGCTGGAGTTGCACCGCTCCTGTGCGCTGGAATCACGACCTATTCGCCCCTGCGCCACTGGGGTGTTACCGAAGGCAAGAAAGTTGGCGTGGTCGGCCTCGGTGGATTGGGTCACATGGGCGTGAAATTTGCCCGTGCGTTCGGAGCCCATGTCGTCGTCTTCACGACTTCACCCGACAAGAAAGAAGACGCGCTCCGCCTCGGTGCCGATGAAGTAGTTGTCTCCCGCAATAATGAAGAAATGCAGAAGCACGCGGGCAGTTTCGACTTCATCCTCGACACCGTATCCGCCAAGCACGACATCAACGCTTATCTCAACCTGCTTACCCGCGACGGCAATATCACCCTTGTCGGCGCACCCGAGAAGCCCCTAGATATCTCGGCATTCAGCCTGATTATGGGCCGCCGCAGTCTTTCCGGTTCAAACATCGGCGGCATCGCTGAAACTCAGGAGATGCTGGACTTTTGCGGTCAGCACAACATCACCGCCGATGTCGAAGTCATCCCGATCCAGAAGATCAACGAGGCCTACGAACGGATGCTCAAGTCGGACGTGAAGTACCGCTTCTCGATCGATATGGCCTCGCTCAAGTCCGAATAAGGGTAAGAAACTCCATGAA
>CAZJJR010000307.1:0-7044 GCA_964546365.1 uncultured bacterium
ATATGCTTAAAAAAGTACCCCTTGATTTATCGCGGGTTCACTGTGTTGGTTCTTTGCCTTATGGCTTATATTTGAAAGTAATTCAAGCATCCTCAGCCCACGTGTATTTAACGCGACCATTTGTATTATCTTGGTCGATGATTGAATCCATGTCTACTGGCTGTTTGGTAATAGGCTCGGATACTCCACCAGTGGCAGAAGTAATCCAAGATGGAGAAAATGGTTTGTTGGTAGATTTCTTTTCCCCTAAACAAATTGCTGACAAAATCTGCCAAGTTTTAGACCATCCCACCCGCATGGCTGAACTCCGCCAAAAAGCTCGTCAGACTGCCCTAGAACGCTATTCCCATCGGGTGCTACTGCCCCAGCATATCCGGCTGATTCAAGATGTAGCAAATGGCAGGCTTCCTGAACTAAATGGAGTTGCTACTCAATCGGTATCTACTCAGGATTTGGCAGTAGCTAGACAAATTTGACCAAATCTCGGAAAAGATTGTAAAGAATTTTGGGTATTATAGCTACGGTTGTCGAAAATTGATGTTAGGAGGGAACTATAAGAAGAGTTCACTGGTCATTATGGAGAAAAACCCATGATTCTGGTGCGCTATATAGTAATTGGAGAAATTTATGAACCAAGCTATACTACTGAAGGCTAGCAAGGTAAAATGTGCCAAGAAATATGGCCGTTCTACTGAGTTAGTCCAATCAAGTGGAGTGAATCTATCGGATACTTTCCAAAATATCCGCTATACGATTAACAAATGAGGAGTGAACGATAAATGCCTTTAATTACACTTACCGCAGGAAACGATACCTTTACTGGTGGTGTCTCTGGCGACACCATACTCGGACTAGATGGAAACGATACTCTTACCGCTACTGCTGGGGGTGTCTTCCTGGCAGGGAACAAAGGGAATGATAACCTAATCTCTTTCGTTGCCGGGAATACTCTTTTCGGTGGTCAGGATGATGACACTTTAAAAAGTGGCTCCAATAGCCTCCTCAAGGGCGACCTGGGCAATGACAGCCTAGCAGCTACTTTTGGCGATACCATGTACGGCAATGATGGTAACGATACCTTAGTGGGAGCAGCAACATCCATTCTGTACGGGAATGCGGGTAAAGATTACCTAATCGGTGCACAAACAGCAACCCTGTACGGTGGTCAGGGTAACGATACTCTCAAAGGAGGGGGTACTGGTTGGTTGTACGGTGATAAAGACAACGACTCCATTACAGGACTAGGTGCCGATACCTTGTCAGGTGGTGATGGCAATGATACCGTGATGGCTCTAGCAGCCGGTGTGATCGGGTTCGGCAATGCCGGAACCGATATGCTGATGGTTGCCGATAACATAGCAGGCGTGAGTCTCTACGGTGGCAAAGGCAACGATACGCTGATTGGTAAAGGTGGCAGCGTCTTGTACGGCGACAAAGACAACGACTCTTTGATAGCTAACTTTAGTACTAAGAGCGATACTCTTTATGGCGGTGATGGCAGTGATACCCTCATCGGTACTGACCAGGGAGATTTTCTAGTTGGTGGTAATACTACGACAGGGGCTGACACTGCTGATGGTGCTGACTTCATCAATGCCAAAAATGGCGATGACACTATATATGGTGGAGATGGTGCTGACACCATAGATGGCGGTGAAGGCAAAGATACTATTTTCGGTGGCGCTGGCGATGATAGCTTGTTTGGTTCAAACGGCGATGACAGCATCATTGGTGGCGAGGGCAGCGATACTCTGATCGGCTGGACTGGCAATGACTCCTTAATTGGTGGCGAAGGTGCTGATTACTACTTGTTTGTTGCAGGTACATTCGCAGCACAACCCCCACAAAATATCACAAACAACATTACAGATCTTGGGCTGGACGTTATTGTAGGCTTTGAAGTAGGAACAGACAAGATAGTTCTTGATGGCAAAGGTGCTGCAAATAGTGGTTTCACTCTAGAAAGCCTCTTCACAGCATTGAGCGTCACTAATCCCCCAGGAGTCGCAATAATTACCTCTAACACCCCTAACGACACTGGTGAAGCTGACAAAGCCCAAGGTGTACTGGTCTACAACAAGAATACAGGCGATCTTTTCTACAATACAAACGGTAGTAACGTTGATAACCAAGTTACTAGGTTCGCCATTTTAGATCCAGGTTTAAACCTTTCTTCTGGCGACTTTATCATCGTGTAGTGAGTTGTAGAACTCTTTTAAAAATTTCATAGAGTTTATTAATAACAGGGCTAAAAATTCATCTAGCCCTGTTTTATTTTTCTAGTTTGTAGAGTGTGTGACTATGTGCAGTTACTCCATTTTGTTATCAAAATGCGACACATTTTGTAGGAGCAAACTTTGTTGAAAAATCTTTGCCAGAAAGGTTGTTTGGTCAAACTCTCCCATACCAAAATCAACTATGGATTAAAATATCAACGTTATTGAAAAATAACTATTACCAAAAATAGAGGTTGTAAGTGAGTCAGTTATCTAGAGAGGAGATTTTTCTAGAACTCGGTAAAATTGTGCAGAATTTTGACATTTATAAATGTGCTGATTGTGCTAACGCAGTAATGGAGTGGTTAAAGGAAAATGATATTGAAGGAAAAATAATTAAAATCAAAACGCCTACTCGGAAAGAGCAATATATTTTAAGTCAGCGTTTGGAACGTTTGGGAATTAGCGAGTCAATTACAGATAATGGAGTTCATTATGGAGTGGAAGTTTTGGGACGAGTTTTCGATAATTTGTCCGTCGAAGGAATGATATTTGAAGAATGGCTGGCTGATTTTGATTGTCCCAGTCATCGATTTATCGTCACTATTCTAGATTCGCTAGAATAAAGTAATATATAGGAACGCGAAGGAGCTAAAATGAGTGGAATTTATGAAGCTTTGGAAAAAATAAAAAGCCGACCGGGAATGTATATTGGTAAGCCTTATGTTAGTATTTTGCGGCATTTTCTAGTTGGTTATCAATTTGCTAGAGATGAAATGGAAATTGAGCTAACTGAGGAGGAAATAGATTTTTACGAACATTTCCAAGATTGGTTACAGCAACGGTTTAATGTCCGGACTAATAACTCTTGGGCAAATATTATTCTCCTCTTCAGTCGGGATGAAAAGGATGGGTTTGACTGCTTTTTTAAGTTATTGGATGAGTTTAAGCAACGAGATAAAAATTTAGATGAGGGTGAAAAAAATGTGAAAGAAAGTTATCAGATAGTAAAGGGCAAAAGAGTAGAAGATAATGTGGGAGAGCGAGGATTAGAAAAGGTGGCTCAAGAGGTAATTAAAAGTTGAAATGAAATTTGTTCTATTTGAAGAAGTGCCTCCCAGAAACCCGGTTTCTCTAAGAAACCGGGTTTCTGTTCTCTAACTAAACAATTCTGGCACTCTCTTTCGCAATTCCTCATTCAATTGAGGTAGTTTATCTATCATCTGCAAATACCATTCCCGACGCTGCCGATAATGTTGTGACAACAAACGATTGTTTTTCACCCAGTTGTAAGCATTAACAGCTAACTTTTGCCGCATTGTCGTATCTGAAATTAACTGCCGCAACTTTGCCTCAAATTCTTCTACTGTTCGATAAATTAATCCGGTTTCTCCCTCGACAATGGAAGCTTCATACACTGTAGGACTTGCCAAAACAGTTACGCCATGTCCGGCACATTCAATAAATTTGAGGTCGGATTTCATGCTGTTAAATTGATTAGGATTCAAAGGCAACAAACCGATATCGCAATTATGGAGAATTTCTTGATATCTTTCATAGGGACACCAAGGTTCTAGTTCTTTATTAGATGTCTCTAATGCCTCGAAAAATTGCTTATCGTAAATCACCTGAACGCGCACTTTATCACCGTAATCTGCCATGATTCTGTTTAAGGCAGGTAAAATTGTTGCCCAATCTTCTTCACGATTTAATGCACCGAAAAAGAGCGAAATTTGATTTTCTGATTTATACTGTCTAGGTGCTGGTAGATAAGCTAGTTGATTCTGAAAAACTACTACGTTTGGATTAATTTGGCGTAAGAATTCGGCCAAAAGTTCTGTAGAAGTTTGGACGGCGTGGCAAGCTTTATAGCTGAAAAATTGATTTTCTTGATGAGCAGGCCAACGCATCGGGTCATCGTCAATTTCTGCAACAATTAGATATCCCCGTTGGATCAGATTTTGGATTTTGGGAATATCATTGGGATTGTGTAAAAAGCCTCGCTGCCAGATAAATACCTTTGCTTCTTGTGGTAGGGCTATACTTAGATCGGCAGATTTGACGGTGGCCATGGTGCGGACTCCGGGGATGGTGGCGCTCATTCGATCGGGTTCTAGCACGCGGACGCGATCGCACGCTAAAGGAGCCATCATCATGGTTTGGATCAAAAGCGATCGGGGTGGCTGGGTCGATTTGATTGCTCTCACCACGTACTGCAAAGCACCAGTTTGAGTAGCAAATTTAGCTTCATCTAATCCTAACTGCTTCGTTACTGGCGCGATAATTTGCTGAAACTTCTGAAAATCCTCACCTTTGCGTCCCCGCGTTTGCACTTCATAAACTTGTAACCCTGCATCGGCAAACATTTGCTTGATGGTATCCAGGGCAAAAAAGCGCAAGTGAGTGCGATCTAACAAGCCCTCATCCTCGTATTGCCAGTTTCCCCGCAAAATCTTCAAAATCATGCTCCAGTGCTGGACGTTGGGGATGCAGGCTAAAACTTGTCCCTCTTCTTTCAACCAGGTAGTAGCTTGTTTCAGTACTGCCCAAGGGTCAACCATATGTTCCAGCACATCCCCAAACACCAGACAATCAACCGTACCTTCACCAATTTCCAGATTTAGGTTTGGGTCTTCGATATTTCCCACTACTACTCGGTCTAACCTAGTAGTAGCAAACTGGGCAGCCGTTTCGTTCAATTCCAAACCAATATATTGGCAATGGGGATTAATTTGCTTATACTTTTCTCCCAATGCTCCCGCCCCACAGCCAACCTCTACAATTACCTTGGCATCAGGAGGTAGCAATTTGAGCAAATCGGGATTAATCCGATTGTAATAATCAGGTAGCACTTGGGCATTTGTCAGCGCAGGCTGGGGAAAGGCAATAGAGAGCGCGAGTGAAGGAGTCAAGGGGTCAGGGGGTGAATTTTCAATTACTCGATCGTGCTTCCACTCTCCTTTACTCTGGCTTTCTCCTACTGCAAGTTTCTGCTGCTTGAGAGCAAACTTTTTACGCATTTTTTCGCTCCAAACCGTTCCAAAATGCTCGATTTCCAGGAAATTTGCATTGTAAGAAGCTGGCTTGTAAACCTTAAAAGCTCGCATGATTCCCAGAGTGGCAGCACTTTCTAGAGGGCCAAAAAAACTAGTATCCCGGTCTAAAAAATAAGGCTGTTGCGCCCAATGATTCATTTGTCGAACGTTCAAAAAATAGCTGCCAGCATGGGGATTAGTAGCGCGATGGAAAGCAACTGGCATTCCCATAATATGGCCAGTTAGTTGTGGTTGCTCTGCCAAATTTTGATATTTAGCAGTTATGATGGCTTGCAAGTTGCCATCAATGTATGTTTTTTGACTTTCGCCAGTAGAAGATAACTCGTAGCGATTCGGTTGTAATAAGCAAAAGTCACCTGCTTGCTTGGTAAACCAATCGAGTTTGATGAAAAACCAAGGGTCATGCAGAATTATGTCATCTTCGAGATAGCAAAAATAGTCATAACTACCAATACAATCTCTCAATAGTGCCTGACACTCAAATCCCAAGAATAAGGGGTCGCAATGGATGCGGTAATGTTTGTATAAATTAGAAGGTAGTGGAACCTCGCTCAATAGGTGAAAATCTTTACTAGTACAGATAATGATATCTATGTTGTGAATTTGGGACTGGTTGACGGGCATTGTAGAACTGCGGGCAATATCCATGCTGGTCTGAGACTTGCCAAATAATTGGTGTAATGCCGTAATGCAAGTAGTTAACCCTTGAATGCGTGGTTGGGGGTCTTTACCTTGGGAAGCGTGTTTTCCGTTCTCCGTTGGGTTAAAAAAGTGAGGAATCGCAAACAGAATTCTCATGAGATTGGTAGGAAAAGTAGGTTCAAAAAATCTTTACAAAGTTACATTATCAGCTAGTGGAAGTCGAGACTTTTCCAAGTGCTATATTAAGCGGTTGGTGATGCTTTATGTCTGGTTAGTGAAAATCAGCAGTCTAAACGATGAATAAAGACGATTTTACTGGCATTGCAGAATGGAGACAGACTCAAGGCTGGTTTGATATTTATCAAACGGTGGCGATTCAACAAATTGTTAAACAATTACTCCCCGGCTCTCGGTTAGTCGAGCTAGGATCTTTTCAGGATTGCAACAGCTTTGCCCTCAGATCTGCCATACCAACCAATGGTGTGTTATACTCCGTGGATCGTTTTGCTGATTCCCAAGCACGCAAAAAATGGAATTTAGCAAGCAGCCATTTGCTCGATTAAATTTTAGATATTAGATTGAGTGCAGCTATTATCGGGTTTGGGTAATTTTTTTTTAGATTAGTGTATTAACAACTAGTAAGCAATGGCAGAAGTATTTCAAGCTGGCGATAAGGTAATTACACCCAATGAAATGCTGGTACTGATGAGCCAGTATCAGTTGATGCCTCAGTTGTTGAGGGGATTGATCGTCGATGAGGCGATCGCTAACATTGAGGTAAGCGAGGAAGAAGAAAAAAATGCTCTAGCTCAAACTGAAGCATATTATCAGCTAACTTCTCCAGAAGCCAAAGAAGCTTGGCTGGAATCTCAAGGATTAACTCAAGAGCAATTTCAACTAGTGGCGTTGCGTCCTTTAAAGCTAGAAAAATACAAACAGGCAACTTGGGCTTCTAAAGTCGAGTCTTATTTCCTCTCCCGCAAACCTTTTCTAGACCAAGTAGTGTATTCTCTCATTCGGACTAAAGATTTGGGATTAGCTCAAGAAATTTACTTTCGCATCCAAGAAGGGGAACAAGCTTTTGCCGACCTAGCCAAAGAATACTCTCAAGGGCCAGAAGCGAATACAGG
>CAZJJR010000308.1:0-4233 GCA_964546365.1 uncultured bacterium
TGATGAATTTTTGCAAAATATTCGAGATGGCGTAGAATCTATTTCGTTCTTTTCTGAAGAAGAATTGCGCTCTTTAGGCATTGACGAATCAGTAGTGCGCGATCCCCGTTATGTAAAAGCCAAAGGGTCGTTAGACGATATTGAATTATTTGATGCTTCATTCTTTGGCTTTAATCCAAGAGAAGCGGAAATCACCGATCCGCAACATCGCTTTTTCTTAGAATCGGCTTGGGAAGCTTTAGAAAGTGCTGGCTACAACCCCGATACTTACGAAGGTTCGATCGGTGTTTACGGAGGTGCGGGGAGTTTCAATACTTATTTTTTGAATAACCTTTATCCCAACCGCCATCTCAGAGAATCTCTAGGAGATTACCCACTTGTTATCGCCAACGATAAAGATTTTCTAGCCACTCGCGTTGCTTACAAATTAAACTTGAAAGGGCCGAGCATTACCGTCCAAACTGCTTGCTCTACTTCCTTAGTTGCTGTTAGCATGGCTTGCCAAAGTTTGCTAAATTATCAATGCGATATGGCTTTGGCTGGTGGTGTTGCGATCGGCGTTCCGCAAAAAACGGGATATTTTTATAAAGAAGGAATGATTCTTTCACCAGACGGACATTGTAGAGCCTTCGATGCAAAGGCGCAAGGTACTGTAAGCGGTAGTGGCGTGGGAATTGTGGTATTAAAAAGATGGGAGGATGCCATAGCCGATCGCGATTACATCCATGCCATTATTAAAGGTTGGGCGATTAATAATGATGGTGCTTTAAAAGTTGGTTATACTGCTCCCAGTATCGAGGGTCAAGCGCAGGTGATCGCAGATGCTTTAGCACTAGCTGATGTTGCACCGGAAACTGTTAGCTATATAGAAGCTCACGGAACGGGAACACCCCTTGGCGATCCGATCGAAATAGCAGCACTCACCCAAGCTTTTGCACGAGAAACTAACAAAAAAAGCTTTTGTGCGATCGGTTCTGTCAAAACTAATATCGGACATTTAGATACGGCTGCTGGGGTGACAGGTTTAATTAAAACCGTTCAAACTCTCAAACATAAATTAATCCCACCCAGCTTGCATTTTACCCAACCAAATCCCCAAATTGATTTTGCTAACAGTCCTTTTTACGTCAATACCAAACTGACGGAATGGAAAGCAGACAAAACCCCCCGTCGTGCTGGAGTTAGTTCTTTTGGCATCGGTGGAACTAATGCTCATGTAGTGCTTGAGGAAGCACCTAATCTAGAAGAATCTAGCGAATCCAGACCAGCGCAACTGTTAGTCTTATCTGCCAAAACTAGTTCTGCATTAGATAAAGCAACTGTCAATTTAGCAGAGTATTTACAACAAAATCGCGAACTAAATTTGGCTGATGTTGCTTATACTTTGCAAGTTGGCAAGAAGCATTTTAACCATCGACGAATAGTAGTTGGTAATGATGTTGAAGATTGCGTCAATGCTCTGAAAAATATCGATCCAAAACGAGTTTTTACTGGCTACCAAGAAGCCAAAAATAGATCGGTCGTGTTTATGTTTTCCGGACAAGGTTCGCAGTACGTAAACATGGGATTGGAACTGTATCAATTTGAACCAACATTTCGCGAACAAATCGATTTATGTTCGGAAATTCTCAAACCTCATTTAGGAATGGATTTGCGCGATTTGCTTTATCCAAGTGAAGCCGAAGCAGCGACAAATCAATTAAAACAAACTGCAATTACTCAGCCTGCACTGTTTGCGATCGAGTATGCTTTAGCTAAGTTGTGGATGTCTTGGGGCATCAATCCCGTCGCTGCGATCGGTCATAGCATCGGTGAATACGTAGCAGCTTGTTTGGCGGGTGTTTTCTCTTTAGAAGATGCCTTATTATTAGTCGCTTCGCGAGGTCGATTAATGCAAACCATGCCCAAAGGTGCGATGCTTGCCGTCCCGCTTCCAGAACAGCAAATCCAACCTTTTTTAAGCGATCGAATCGACTTGGCTGTAATTAACGGCGTATCTACAAGTGTGGTTTCAGGTGATAGCAATTCTCTAGAAGAATTGCAAAAAAAACTCACTGAAAAAGGCATTGAATGTCGCCCTTTGCACACTTCCCATGCCTTCCATTCATGGATGATGGAACCGATTTTAGAGCCATTCACCGAACTGGTCAAAAAAATTCAGTTAAAAGCGCCTCAAATTCCTTACATATCCAACGTTACCGGTAATTGGATTAGCGCAACGGAAGCAACTAATCCGAGTTATTATGCTCGACATCTGCGGCAAACAGTACGCTTTGCAGAAGGTTTGCAACACTTGTTAAAAGACCCGGATAAAATATTACTAGAAGTTGGCCCCGGACGGACGTTAAACACTCTAGCCAAACAACATCCAGATAAATTATCCGAGCAAATTATCCTTTCTTCATTACGCCATCCCCAAGACCAACCATCAGATGAAAACTTCTTGCTTTCTACTTTAGGAAAACTTTGGTTAGCAGGAGTGCAAATAAATTGGCATAATTTTTATGCTGACGAGCAACGTTACCGCATTCCCTTGCCAACTTATCCGTTTGAAAGACAACGTTATTGGATTGAAGCACCTGGTATCGAGCAACCGATTAAAATTACTTCCCAAGATATCGAAGATAGCCAACAAATAGATTCAATTTCATTACATTCCAGACCGAATTTGGGGAATGTTTACGTTGCACCCAGAGATGAAATAGAGCAAACTATTGCTCGGATTTGGCAAGATTTTCTGGGGATCGCCCAAGTAGGAATTTACGATGACTTTTTCGATTTGGGTGGAGATTCTTTACTAGCAGTTCAGCTAATCACTAAATTAAATGAAAGTTTGGGTAAAAATTTGTCTACTCATAGTTTGTTGCAATCGCCAACTATTGCAGCATTAGCTGAATTAACTAAAGATAATGTTGCTTTGGTTGAAGGTTATCAACAACTGCACTCAGATGATGATTCGTTGTTGGTGAAAATTCAGGGTGGTAGTTTAAAACATCCCTTTTTCCTCGTACATCCAGTAGGCGGTCACGTTTATATTTATCGAGATTTAGCTCGTTATTTAGGTGCGGATCTGCCTGTTTATGGCATACAAGCGCCTGCTTCGACTGAGGAAAAAGATGCTTCGATGACAGTGGAAGAAATGGCAACTCGCTATATCAAAGCATTGCAGAGTCGCCAACCTAAAGGCCCTTATTTTTTGGGCGGTTCTTCCTTTGGCGGTACTGTGGCTTTTGAAATGGCGCAACAACTGAACGTGCAAGGTGAAAAAGTAGCATTACTAACTTTAATAGATACTCCTGGCCCCGGTCAAATGCCTGTTTTATCAATGGAAGATGACACGGCAATTTTGGTTTATTTACTGGGTGTCGGGTTTAATCTTTCCCTTTCTTTGGATGTTCTCCAAAAGCTGACGCCAGATGAGCAACTTCTTTACTTTTTAGAACAAGTAAAAATTGCTAATAGAGTTGTACCTCCTGATTTTGGATTGGCTGAAATTCGCCAATTTATTCATTTGTTTAAAGTACACGCGCAAGCAATGCAAAATTACATACCTCGCACTTATGCGGGTCGAATTATCTTTTTCCGCGCTACCGAACAAAATGAAGTGAATGCTAAAAATCCGGAATTACCTTGGATTGATGTAGCTAGCGGCGGTGTCGAGGTGCGAGAAGTGCCGGGAAATCATATTACGATGAATTATCTTCCTCACGTTCAGGTGATGGCTAAACAACTGAGAGTATACATCAATGAAGCAAGACATTTAATTTAGCATTAGGTAAGTTGTTGAGCTTTAGCCCAAAAAACCCAACAACTTACTTGAATGTCCTGAAATGCAACAATGTACTTAAAAGTTATTTCTAATTTTTTAAGGAGAAAGTATGAGTTTATATTCAGAAAATTCGGCAAATGAAGTGATATCTTCATCATCGGTTTTACTAGAAATGATGTATGGATATCAAATATCGCAAGGAATTTTTGTAGCGACTAAATTGGGCATACCGGATATTTTGTATGATGGTTCTAAAACTGCGGATGAACTTGCCGAAGCGATCGGAGTAGATGCTCGTAGTATTTATCATCTGATGCGGATGCTGGTAAGCGTTGGCGTGTTTTCGGTGGAAAGCGATCGCAAATTTAAATTAAATTCCCTTAGCCAACATCTTCTAACTGGTACTTCTGATTCTTTACGAGGTACTGTGATGGCTATGGGGGATGAATTGTATCGAGTTTGGG
>CAZJJR010000308.1:4277-7026 GCA_964546365.1 uncultured bacterium
TGCTTTTAATTCTACTTTTAAAATGAGTTTTTATAATTATTTACAGCAGAATTCCGAGTCATCTTTTAATTTCAATGAGTGGATGAAAGAAACAACGAGGGAGTGGCTGCTTCCGTTGCTGGAAGCTTATGATTTTTCGGCAGTTAAAACTTTGGTGGATGTGGGAGGAGGCGTTGGAAGTCTGACGGCGGCTATTCTGAAGGCGAATCCGAAGATGCAGGCTATTTTGTTCGATCGCGAAGATGTCGTTGTCGATGCAGATAGAGTTTTGGAAGTAGCTGGCGTTGCAGATAGGTGTCAAATTGTGGGAGGAAACTTTTTTGATTCAATTCCCTCTGGTGGCGATGTTTATTTGCTATCTCGCGTTTTGCTCAATTGGGATGATACTCAAGCTATGAAAATTCTTCAGAACTGTCACAGAGTTATGACATCTGAAGATAGATTGGTAGTGGTTGATTTTATGTTACCTCAAAACCAAAAGATGTCGCCTTTTATTGGTATGGGCGGCTTAACTTTGTTCCTGCTGAGCGGTAATTTTATGCGGACAGAAGATGAATTTTATAGTTTGCTTTCAGCAGGTGGATTCAAAGTATATAATACGATCGAAACCAAAGGCCCGGTAAGCGCGATCGAGGCAAAAGTTGGGGGTGTACGGGACACAGAATAGTTATTTTGCATTCTGACTCGCAGCCTCCTGCTTCTTGCCAAAATAATAAATTTGACAGTGAAGGAAGTGTTAATAGTTACTAAGACTGACGGCGCGATTTCAAAAAGAGCGTTAATAAAGCAATTAAAACTGCGATCGCTAACAGGAACGGCAAGTTAAATCGAATGCTAGACCCGCTGGCTGTATTTGACCATTCCAGAACCCACCAAGTTTCGTTGCCGATCGAAAAGGAAGGTACTTGCAGCACGAGAAAGATCGCTGGTAGCCCCAAGTTAATTAGAATTAGTAACAAAAAGGTTGCCAAGCTGAGGCTCAACCATTTTTTTAAATTCGAGCGCTTGCTTCTCATCGCTAAAGTTACCAGGTTTCAATTTTAAATTTTAGTAGACAAGGAAAACAATAGTGGTTCCCTTAAATGACGACAACCCAACCAAAATCACTCCTTATCTTACCTACGTACTGATTGCCATCAACATTGCGGTATTTTTGTACGAACTCAGCTTACCATCCCAAGAATTGCAGAGTTTTTTCCGCACTTACGCGATCGTTCCTAGAGATTTAACAGCCAGCTTGCTGAGCGGCGAACCGAATCAAATATTACCACAATTTTTAACCCTGGTCACCTCTCAATTTCTGCATGGAGGTTTCTTACACTTAGCTGGCAATATGTTGTTTTTATGGATTTTTGGTAACAACATAGAAGAGCAACTCGGTCGTTTTAAGTATTTAATTTTTTATCTAACTTGCGGCATTTTAGCTGGTTTGGCACAATGGTTTTTTTCTCCTCAGTCTAATATTCCAGCTTTGGGCGCTAGCGGAGCGATCGCCGGAGTATTGGGAGCATATATTCTCCGCTTTCCTCACGCGAAAATTCTCACTTTAATTCCGCTTGGTTTCTTTTTTTACACAGTAAGAATTCCCGCAATTTTCTTTTTAGGTTTTTGGTTTTTGCAACAAGCTCTCTATGGAGTTGCCAGCCTCAATGCACGCAGCAATATCGGTATGGAAAGTGGCGGAGTTGCTTATTGGGCACACGCAGGCGGCTTTGTTTTCGGTGTCGTTCTCGGCCCATTACTGGGCTTGTTTCCCGCCAGGAAAAAAGAATTATAGTATTTGTAATATTTTCGTCATTTTTATTTTTTATCTTGAAAATAGATGTAATCGCCAACTAAATTAATGAGTAATATTTAAGTTAGTACTTTTGATTTTTCACCAAACAAGTTATGAAAAAAATCTTCTCACACGCAATCCGATTTCTCTGGTTAGGAATCACTCTGATCGTACTGATCGTTGCTTGCCAACAAGCGCCCCAGGCAGAGTCTTCTCCCGCTACGACAGTCAGTAACCCCGTAGCGCAAACCACTAGTGCCGCATCAATTCAACTACCACCGTTACCATACGATTACGCAGCACTAGAGCCACATATCGATGCTCAAACAATGAGGCTGCATCACGATCGCCACCATCAAACTTACGTAGATAATTTGAACAAAGCTCTAGCCAAATATCCTAACTTGCAAAATACAACTATCGAAGCACTATTGCGAGATTTAAACAGCGTTCCGGAAGATATCCGTACCGCAGTTCGGAACAATGGTGGCGGTCATCTCAATCACACCATGTTTTGGCAAATTATGAGCCCTCAAGGTGGTGGTGAGCCAACAGGTGCGATCGCCCAAGAAATCACCAAAACTTTCGGGAATTTTTCCCAATTTAAAGAACAATTCAACGCCGCAGGTGGCGCTCGCTTTGGTAGCGGGTGGGTGTGGTTAATTCGCAATCCCAACGGTCAACTGCAAATTACCACCACAGCCAATCAAGATAGCCCAATTATGGATGGTGCTTATCCGATTATGGGCAATGATGTATGGGAACACGCTTATTATCTCAAGTACCAAAATCAACGCAATCAATATTTAAATAACTGGTGGAATGTTGTCAATTGGAATGAGGTTAATCGGCGTTTGCAAGAATCATTAAATACGAAGTAAATCAGCGGCGTTTTTCATGTTAATTCTCATAGTAATTTCCTTTCAAATATTGTAAAGACGTTATATGCAACGTCTCTACAATATTTGAAAG
>CAZJJR010000309.1:0-3574 GCA_964546365.1 uncultured bacterium
ACGCCGGAAACAGTTGCAGCTTCAGGATTTCCACCGATCGCATACATATTTTTTCCTAGCAGCGTTTTGTTCCATAGTACCCAAATAATAGCTGTAACTATTGCTGCATATATAATTAAATAGGGTATTTCAAATACACCAGAACCTATACTACCCAGCACAAAATCAGAAAAATTAGGGTCTAATCCACCAATGGGTTGTGCGCCATAAGGCGGGCGATCGAAATAAATTGAATTTAAGCCATAAACTATAATCATCGTACCTAATGTGGCGATGAATGGCGGCACTTTTAATATGGCCACAATTAAACCATTTACCAATCCGATCGAAGCACAAGCTACCATCGCAATTAGGATTGGTACTGCTACTGGTAGGCGCATCAAATCTGGGTACATTCGGTAAGCATAATCTGTTGCTTGTAATAAAGAAGCTGATAATACGGCGGCAAATCCAACTATACGTCCGGCAGATAAGTCAGTACCTTGAGTAATTAATATGCCGCCAACTCCCAAAGCGATAATAATGCGCGTGGAAGCTTGCGTTAAGATATTCCGAAAATTGTTAACTGTTAAAAAATCTGGTGAAATGGCAATAATTATGATTAATAATATTATTAAGACTAGATAAATAGCGTTATTGGTTAGCCATTCTCCAATGAATTCATTTTTCCAAGTTAATTTTACTTTTTTCATAGCTAGATTTCCTTTGTTATAAATATAATGCTGATAAACGCATAATTTCTTCTTGAGTGGCTGTTTTCGTTTCCACTATACCTGCCACCCTGCCGTTACTCATCACTAAAATTCTATTTGTTACACCTAATAATTCTGGCATCTCAGAAGATACCATAATAATTCCTTTTCCTTCCTTTGCTAACTCATTAATTAACTGATAAATCTCATACTTAGCACCAACATCAATACCTCTTGTCGGTTCATCCAGCATTAATATTTCTGGTTTAGTTAATAACCAACGTCCGATAATTACTTTCTGTTGATTTCCTCCAGATAACGTACCTATTAGCTTTTTTTGCGATGAAGTTTTGACTCTCATAGCATCAATTACCCATTGAGTATGTTTGTTCATCTTTGGTTCTGATAACAAACCGAATCTACTGTTATATTTATCAATGTTGGCAATTGTTGAATTAAAGTTAACAGTCAGTTTCTCGAAAATGCCAGTGGCGCGTCTTTCCTCTGTTACGAAGGCAAAACCATTTTTCATTGCTTGGTGAGGAGTCGGGTTATTAATTTCTCTGCCGTGTAAGATAATTGTTCCCGATCGCAATTTTCTAATCCCAAATAATCCCTCCAAAATATCGGTTCTTTTTGCACCTACCAGTCCTGCGATTCCCAGGATTTCGCCTTCCCTTAATTCAAAACTGACATGATTAATGGAAGGCTGCATTTCAGCAGTTAAATCTTTGACTTCTAGAATAATCTTACCTGGTTGATTTATTCGATCGGGGAACCGATGAAATAAATCCCTACCAACCATCATATTGATTATGCTATCATTGGTTAAATCTTTAGCTTTCTTAGTAGCAATCCATTGACCATCTCTCATAATAGTTACATCATCAGAAATCCTGAGTATTTCATCGATTTTATGAGAAATATAAATAATACCAACATTTCTCTGCTTTAATTTACTGATGATTTTAAATAAATGCTCGACTTCTTTTTCTGTTAAAGATGATGTCGGTTCATCCATCACGATTATTTTGGAATTATAGGAAACTGCTTTGGCAATTTCCACCATTTGCATTTGGGAAACAGTCAAATATTTTACTTTTTGTTTGGGGTTGAGGTTTATATCAAGTTCGGCAAAGATTGCCTTAGTATCTTTATATATCTTGTTTTCATCAATAAAAATACCTTTTTGGGGATACCTTCCCAGCCAGATATTATCCATAATAGTAAGTTCTTTGACTTGATTTAGTTCCTGGTGAACCATCGAAATTCCACAATCTAATGCTTGTTTAGAATTTTGCAAATGTACTTTATTTCCATATAAATAAATTTCTCCTTCATCGGTATGATAAATACCAAACAAGCATTTCATTAAGGTAGATTTTCCTGCACCATTTTCACCCATTAATGCGTGTACAGTACCCGGTCTAACCTTTAAGCTAACTCCTGATAATGCTTTTACTCCTGGAAATTGCTTAGAAATATCAATCATTTCTAAAGCATACTCTGGCTTGACATCTTCTCTAGCTTGATTATTCATATTTACCACCTGATAGAATTCAGAAATCTGCTTCTTATTTGTAAGCTTCTTCTGCCAATTTTAAGTTATCTTTAGTGATAGCAATATAAGGAACGCGCACGGCTTTATTAGGATCTAACTTCCATTGAGTACCTGCAAGAATATCTTTTTCTAAAGCAGCATTGATAGCTAAATCTAGTGTAGCCTTCCCCTGATTTTTAGCATCATTTAAAATTGTGCCAAGTATTTTACCTTCTTTAATTTTTATCAATGCTTGTGGGATCGCATCAACGCCAACTACTGGCATAAACTGATCGCCTTTGAAATACCCAGCTTTTTCTAAGGATGCCAAAGCACCCAAAGCCATCCCATCATTATTTGAGATGACAAATTCTATTTTGTTGCCGTACTTTGATATCCAAGCATCCATTTTATCTGTTGCTTTCGCCGCATCCCACATTGCCGTATCAATTGCCAATTGTTCAACTTGGATACCTGCTTTTTTGATTTCCTCGATCGCATATTTAGTGCGAGCTTCTGCATCCAAATGTCCCGGCTCACCTTTTAATAAAACATATTGAATTTTTCCATCGCGATTTTTATCCCATTTTGCTTTATTTTGATTCCATAAACTGACAATCATCTTTCCTTGCAAAATACCAGCTTCTTTTGACTCAGTACCGACAAACCAAGCTTTATCGTAGCTTTTCAGTACAGATGTTTCTGGCTCTTTGTTAAAAAAAACAATCGGTAAATTTGCTCTTTTAGCTTTATCTATTACTGTTGTGGCAGCACTTGGGTCTACCAAATTGATTGCTAAAGCCTTTACTCCCCTTGAGATTGCCGTGTCAATTTGTTCGATTTGCTTTGCTTGGTCGTTTTGCGAATCATTGATCAATAAGGTGGCTTTTCCCTGTGCGTTTGTTTCAATTATTCTTCGCACGTAAGACATAAAGCTATCATCATATTTATAAATAGTTACGCCTATTTTAGGTAATCCTTGATTGTTATCCACGTTTCTTCCCGTGCAGCCAGCAAACAAAAAAATGCCTACGCCGAAAGCTATTAATAAAGCTTTTTTCATCATCTAGTCTCTCTGCAAATTTATGTCTTGAAAATTTAGCACCCCAAATTATGATAGTTTATCTATAAAATAATAATTCTACCTTACCATAACCTGCTAATCTAAACTCGCTCAATATTATCAATATGTAAATCAACTACGCTGCCTTTGATGGAAAGATTTAGAATATCTGATTCCTGACTCGGAGAATTCTGTTTTGAGAAAAGGTTATTTTCCTAAATAGTTAAGAAGGATTAATATAGCGCTCCTATTCAAATAATCAACCCCACCCTAGCCCTG
>CAZJJR010000309.1:3596-6981 GCA_964546365.1 uncultured bacterium
GGGTTGGGAGGGGGTTAGTTGTTCGCAATTCATTTAGGATCGCTATATTAATTTCAGGTTCTCACTTACCAGACCAAATGCGACTAATTCTATACGGCAAGGCCGGTTGTCACCTGTGCGAAGGCTTGCAAGAAAAACTAGAACAAATTGAAAATCTCGACATTCAGCTAGAGGTACGGGATATCACGACCCGCGAAGATTGGTTTAATGCTTTTCAATACGAAATTCCCGTCCTGTTTAGAGTTCCCACAGATCGTAATGACGTAGCAGAACCCCTACCCCGCCCCTCGCCTCGCGCTACGGTGCGGCAGTTGGAGCAAATGTTACAGAAATATTTAGACCATAATGATTCACAATAAGCCGAAAGCCCCCCTGAGGTTCCCTTGCCAGCCAGAAAGCAGGGAGCAGGGGGTCTGGGGGCTGGGGGCTGGGGTGAAAATAGAAAAAGCTATGTAGCATAAAGCTTTTAGCTTTTGACTTTGTTTACTCATTACGTAAGTCCTACTAGAAAAACCTTTTACTCACGGTGAGGAGTTGTTGAGATGAAACTGCGAGAAATATTGGCTAAGGTTTCCAGCATCGGGCAGTTACCGGAACACCCAGCTTTAGAGAAAGAAGTAACTGGCTTGGCTACCAATTCCCACGCTTGCAAAGCTGGAGATTTATTCATTGGGATGCCGGGAACTAGGGTTGATGGTGGGGATTTTGCCCCAAGTGCGTTAGCATCCGGTGCGGTAGCGGCTGTAGTTTCTACATCAGCCGCCCAGAAAGTAGCGGGGGAGCTACCTGGCGTGTTTGCTGCTAGTGATATGGTGAAAGCTTGTGCGGAAGTTGCGGGAGCTTTTTATGATTATCCAGCCAAAAAGCTGAAATTAATTGGCGTTACTGGTACGAATGGTAAAACGACTACTACCCATTTAATTGAATTTCTGCTCGACCAAGCTTTCCAATCCACAGCTTTGATGGGAACTCTTTACACTCGTTGGAATGGATTTGAGCAAACTGCCACTCATACTACGCCTTTTGCCGTAGAACTACAAGCACAGTTGGCGCACGCTGTGAAAGCCGGTTGCGAAAAGGCGGTGATGGAAGTAAGTTCTCACGCTTTAGCCCAAGGAAGAGTGCTGGGTTGTCCGTTTGAGGTAGCGGTTTTTACTAACTTGACACAGGATCACTTGGACTTCCATAAAGATATGGAAGATTACTTTGCGGCGAAGGCTTTGCTGTTTAGCCCTGATTATTTGCAAGGACGCGCCATCATTAATATGGACGATCCTTATGGGGAAAGATTGATCGCTCAGTTAGATTCAGCAAGAGTTTGGCGTTATAGTGTTAACGATGCAACGGCTGATTTGTGGACTAGTGACCTAACCTACGAGCCGGGTGGCGTTAGCGGTAAGCTCCATACTCCTAAGGGTGATGTTGCTTTCCGCTCTCCATTAGTAGGGCAGTATAATTTGGCAAACGTCCTGGCAGCAGTGGGAACGGTTTTGCATTTGGGTTTAGATTTGGAATTTGTAGCATTGATGTTGCCGGAGTTTCCGGGAGTTCCGGGACGGATGGAAAGAGTGCAAATTCATCCGCAACAAGATATCAGCGCGATCGTAGATTACGCTCATACACCGGATAGCTTGGAGAATTTACTGAAAGCGGCGCGTCCTTTTATACCGGGCAAGGTGATTTGCGTGTTTGGTTGCGGTGGCGATCGCGATCGCACCAAGCGCCCGAAAATGGGTGAAATTGCCGCTCGGTTAGCCGATAAAGTAGTAGTAACTTCTGATAATCCCCGCACCGAAAATCCAGACAAAATTTTAGAAGACGTGGTGGCGGGTATCCCAGAATCAGTCAATCCTACCGTAATTGGCGATCGGGCTACGGCAATTCGCACTGCCATTTTAGAAGCTCAACCGGGCGATGGCGTTCTAATTGCCGGTAAAGGACACGAAGATTACCAAATTCTCGGAACGGAAAAAATCCACTTTGACGATCGAGAACAAGCTCGCGCCGCTTTATCAGAGCGTTTGTCTTTACCTGTGTAATTCAAGTTCGGTTATTCCAAACTTAGATCTGTTATCTAATTGTAGGGGCGGGTTTAGATCGCGATCGGCGTATACCAACAGATAACCTCCTGACAAAACCCGCCCTTACCCTGCAATGCCGATACTTAATTTAATAGGAATAATTGAAATGAGTAACATTTTCCAAAAATTTAAAGATTTAGTTGGAATAGAGCCTATTAATCTTGAAAAAGAACTCAATGAAGATGAAGTACCTAAAAAGTACACATTTTTTGATAAATTGAGAGATTTCGTTGGAATAAATGAGGAATTTACTGAATATGATAATTATTTAAGTACTCAGCAGCAAATCAATAAAATTGAAGTAGATATTCAATGTTTAAAACATCAGTTGAATGTAATTGAGAACAAAATAGATGTTATTCTCGCTGCGATCGAACAGAACAGATATTAAATAAAAATTGGTTATTAGTGAGGACTTCAGTCCTCAAATACATAAAATTAAAATACTAATTCATTGCTCGGTATAGAGTAGTTTTTCGTCAAAAAATTTAGTTGATTCCTATTATCATTGACTGATGTTACCGCCAATCACCCTGCACGGTAAAAGCAGCCCAATAATAAGGCGATCGCGTATCTGCAGAATTCCACATCTCCAATTGCGCCTCTCGCAACGCCTTGACGAATGTTGGCGGTTGCTTCGGTAAGGAGTTCGAGAAGACTTCTGGCGCGGGCGCGTTCGCTAATGTGCAATGCTTCACCATCATATCCTTGGTTGGGGTTTTGCTGGTGCAGTTGCATTAATAAATCGATGTAAAAATTATGTAGGAACGCGGCGTTTATCGGTAAATAATGCCGATAAACGCCGCGTCCCTGGATAGCTTTTTCGGTCGCTGTCGTACAGCGAAAGTTGATTTCCCGAACTACTATTTCGCCAAAGCTTGTTGTTGCGCTACTACTTGGGATAAGCCACCTTGAGTGAGTAAGGATGCAAAATCAGCCTTAATCGAAGGGTCGTTGGGATTAGCGGCAGAAGCTTTGGAAATTGCTGCCAAAGCGTCGTACCATAATCCTTTTTCACCAAAAATTCTGGCTTGTTGTTGGAGTGTTTGAGGAGAAGATTCTCTATTCGTGGTGACTGCTGCCAATTTTGCTGTCAAATCATTACTAACCGGTACTCGCTGAATCCAGCTTTGCACGAATACATTATTAGAAGGACGGTTAGCATCGCAAATTAAGGATGCAGACCAGCGATATTTTTTACCTGATTCTAGTGCTGGCAATTCACTAGGTAGCGTCACTTGTATGATGCCGCCCTTTTCTACCTGCATTTTTTGTACGTATAGCGGCTTGGCTACCCCTGGCTC
>CAZJJR010000310.1:0-6894 GCA_964546365.1 uncultured bacterium
TATCTTTGACCATATATTAATTTCCGCGCTGTCTCCTGCATATTCATACATAAAATTTGCTCTTTTTCCGTCTAATTGGAGAGTTTCTTTTGAAACTTGACCAGAAACACTAACAGGATTGAAAATCGACATAGCATTGCATCCATTGTAATAAGCAATATTAGCTTGTAAATAAGATGCTCTTAAAGAAAATTCATAATCCAACATTGTAAAACTGGTATCATATAACCCTATATAGGCAGTACTACTTTTTCTCAAATGTAAAGAAACATCTCCAAACGTAAAAGATTTTGTATGGCCATCTTTCCACTTCAAATATTGTTTGATTCTACTATGATAACCGATACTTTTATAGTTATTTAGATTTGCATTTAAGCAATTAGATATACATAAATCAACTGATTCATTTTTTAACATATATTCTTTACAAACTTGAATGGCTGGAAAACAAAATAAATCATCATCTATAATTTTTTTGATAATTTTACCCTCTGCTAATAGGATAGCCTTGTTCCAACCATGAGCTTGATTTTTATCTGGCTCAGAAATATATTTATGAATTTTACCTGTCTGATATAATTTTGTCAGAAACTCTTTTGTACCATCATTACTATTACCATCAACTACGACAATTTCTTCATCTTCTTGTAAGTTTTCAAGTAGATATGTTAATCCGATCTTTAAGAAGGGTAATCGGTTGCGTGTGCTGATTATATAGGATAAATTAATTGGACTTTTTGCGTTCATAATCAATTATGTTAAATATTTTTTACGTCAATTCAAACACTAAATCTAATCATTAAAATTGAGTGCTACTTAATAGCTTCTATATTCAAACTAACTGGATAATTCTTGCCATTAATTGTAATTTCTCTGGCAGACCAATCATTAAATGTAGTCAATTCGCATGAACCTGGAATCCAATCTTGAACATAATAAAAACCTGTATTTATTAATTTTTTTTCTAAGCTTGATTTATTAAATACACTTAAATGAACATTGTATTTTATATTACCACCGCCTAGCAGAGGTGGAAGAATAAGATCGATATTTTTATAATTTTCATAATAAATATTTAATAATAAATCAAAATCAGGTACAGAAATTCGTAATATTCCACCTTTTTTTAAAACTCTAAACCATTCACTTAATACACCATTAATTCTGTCATACGAAAAATGTTCAAGGCAATGACACGCATAAATTAAATCGATACTACTGTCCATAAATACGCCCAAATCATCCAATTCTCTTACATAATGGATATGTGGTAATGGGAATCCATCAATATTAATGAATTGAGGAGCATTAATATGCCCACAACCTATATGCAGATATTTTTTATTTTCATCAACTTTAGGAAAAGGCGGTCTTAAAAAAAACCTTTTAAATTTTCCCCAAAAAATTTGATTTTCCTGTTTAAGCAAATACCAATATGGTAAATATTTCTTTTTAACTATTGTTGGTAGCAATTTTTTAATATATATCTTCATAAATTCCTCCTAATTTTGTGTCGGAATTTCTCTGTATTTGTAATGCTTCGCGGGACAACCAAATACAATAGAATAACTCTCTATATCTTTAGTAACAATAGACCCAGCACCAATAACTGCCCCTTTACCAATTGAGACACCAGGTAAGATGACTGTATGTGTTCCAATCCACACATCATCTTCTATATTCACAGAAGCAGAAACTACAGTCCTATACATATCTTCTTGGGTGTAATTATGACTCAGTGATGTAATAGCCGTATGAGATGCGATCATCACGCGATTGCCTATTTTTACTCCCCCGTCACCCCAAATATGAACATAGGCTGCTATTGATACATAGTCACCAATCTCTATCTGATTATGTCCTGTAATACATATAGGCATCTGGAAAAAACATTCTTTTCCTACATATTTTAAATCTTGAATCAAGATTTTTTTTTCTATGTTTAACAAACCTAAATAAAGGTTTTTTAAAATTTTATTTTTTGTTGCATTAATATGAGAAATTATCTTAATTAACATACCAATGACCTATTACGCTAATTTTTCCTAATCTATAATCATAGATTCTGCCATCAGAAAATGTTTCTTCAACACAGAATGATTCAACTTGTTCAACCCAGTCCACAAATTGTTTATTTTGATCGAAAATACCTGCCGATATGAAGTATCTTCCTGGCATTAGACAATTTTGAAACTCTAAATTGACTGTACCCTTGGTTGCTTGTGGTACTACATAATTTTGGGAGTCACGCTGAAATAAGCTTAATTGAACTTCTCCATCTGATGAATAAATTAAGACGAAAAATTCCAATTTATTTATTGCTGCTTTTACAGAATAATCTATTGATATTTTTATTTTATCGTAGATTGAGACAAGTACCTCTACATTGGGTTTATTATTAATAATTATTTTTTCAATTTCAACTCTACCATCAGATTGAAGGTGGTTATATATTTTCTGATTATTAATCTTATCAAAAAGAGAAACTGCTCCTTCCATATACTTAATAATTGCTTCAGAAGAAGTTCCAAAGTAAGCAATCTTTCCCATAGCCAATAAATAGGCTTTGTTACATAATTGTCTAACGGCAGACATATTATGACTAACAAATAATACTGTTCGTCCCTCTCTCCCTACATCCTCCATCTTTCCCAAACACTTCTTCTGAAAGGCTGCATCACCTACCGCCAATACTTCATCCACCACCAAAATTTCCGGTTCCAAATGCGCCGCGACTGCAAACGCCAATCGCACGTACATCCCTGATGAATAACGCTTCACTGGCGTATCTAAAAACTTTTCCACTTCCGCAAACGCCACAATTTCATCAAACTTCTTTTTAATCTCCGCCTTACTCATTCCCAGAATTGCACCATTAAGATAAATATTTTCTCTGCCAGTCAATTCCGGGTGAAACCCCGTTCCTACTTCTAATAAACTTGCTACTCTTCCCTTGATAGATATTCTTCCCTGTGTAGGTTCGGTAATGCGGCTTAAAACTTTTAAGAGTGTTGATTTTCCTGCCCCATTGCGCCCGATGATACCTACTCTATCACCGCGCTTTATCTCAAAAGAAACATCCTTTAAAGCCCAAAATTCTTCAAAATTTGACTCGAAATTTTTCTTATTCAAAGGTGTTAAAAGACGGTTACTGACTGACTTGGCTTTATTAGCTAATACATCTCGCAAGGCAGTATAACGCTCTTGCTTTTGGTGACCGATGATATACTTTTTACCGAGGTTTTCCACCCTAATAACTGTATCTGACATAATTCAGAACCTTTACCACCTACTAATACAATAATTTGCTAATCGATCGGGAAAAATTTCGGTTAAATTTAAATCACATCTGCAAAAGAACGTTCCATTTTACGGAAGTACCAAATACCGCTGACAAATAGCAGTAATACAAATCCTAAGGAAAGTGTAAATTCTGGCCAGTATAGTTTGCTTTGACTACCTAAAATTGCCCAGCGAAAGCCATCGATTACACCCACCATTGGATTCAAGGAATAGAGCAAACGCCATCGTTCTGGTACGATATTGCTACTAAAACCCACAGGGGAAACGTACAAACCAAACTGTACGATAAACGGGACAATATACCGAAAATCTCGATATTTTACATTTAATGCTGCTAACCATAATCCGGCTCCCATTGCGGCAGCAGACGCAATCAAAATAAAAAGGGGAAGTGTGAGGATGCGCCAACTCGGTACAAAGTTATACCATGCCATCAAACCTAACAGAATTATTCCAGAAATCATAAAATCTACGAAGCTGACTACCACCGCACTAGCTGGTACGATTAAGCGGGGAAAGTAGACTTTAGAAATTAAGTTGGCATTGCTAATCAGGCTATTACTGCATTCAGAGAGAGCATTGGCAAAAAATTGCCAGGGTAACATGGCAGCAAATACTAATATTGGATAAGGTGTTCCTTGTGAGGGTAACTTAGCTAGTTGACCAAAGACTACAGTAAAAACGACCATTGTTAAAAATGGTCGAATCAGCGCCCATGCTATGCCAATGAAAGTTTGCTTATAGCGCACCAAAATATCCCGCCAAGCTAGGAAGTAGAACAACTCACGGTAGCGCCACAAATCCTTCCAATACTGACTCGCAGTGCGACCAGCTTCAATAATTAATTCTGCTTGACTGGAATAATTCATAATGGTCTAGGTGGCAATGCTTGGTAGACTAACTATTGGACTTTTTCAGTTGGATTACAACTGGTAGATTCATCCAGATTGCTGGCTATTTTGTACTGCTTTAACTGGGATTGCTGCTGAATATTTGGATCGCGCTCAAAAGGACAAGCAATCCGACCACCAGAGCGAACGATAAAATCATCGAAGTCTCGATCTTCTTTATCAGTTCTGACTAATACAGATCCGGTATCGTCCCAACGAATCAGGATACCGCCAGTACCTAAATTCGTGATGTTTCCTTGAAACTGCACTTGTTGATTGTTGCCTGGGTTGGCAGAATTAACAGAGTATAAAATACCTGCTGGTCTGCCGTTATAAGTAGATTCTAGATAGAAGGCATATCGATTATTAGCCTTAAATAAAAATTCGGTTAGCGGATTGGGTACGGCGTTACCAGGTGAGCCTAAAAAATCATTTTGTCGTCCCGCATCATTTGTACCAGTGGAAGGATTATTAACATCCTCTGAGAGGTCAGATGCTTTGACTTCCACTAATAAAGGCGTTTTTTCACCGGTGTCTAAATTGATAACGCCAAAACTCGCCCTGTAAGCACCGTGAGATTCTACGAATTCAAATTCAACAATGGTGTCGGCATTAAATCTAATGCCGTTATTGTCAAAAATTTCTTGGGCTTTAACTGATGTGGTAAAGTTGGTAACGATACCTGCTGTTAACAGCCCTACAGGTATCGCTAAATTGATGGCAAATTTGGTTGCCCGATCTAGTAACGATCTCATGAAAATAGTTACCTTTGAATTGCTAATGGCTAAGAGCTATTCGTTAGTTGTTAGGTGAACTAACAAATGAGAAACTACCAAATGCGAAATGCTGGATGCGCTCTGATGAGGTCTTGCTGATCTTTTTCCAGTCGGCTTAGAAAAGTTTTCGCTTCTGCCTCTAAACGTTTCAATCTCAAACAAGCAGGACTGATACAATCGGGATCGTTAGGGTCTAGGGGCGGTGGGCTGCCGGGGCGAATGCGGGCAAAGCGTCGCGGTAGTCTGCTAGCTTCTTCAGCAGATGCGGCGCAGGCTGTTCTGGCATCTGCTAGTTCTTGTGCAAGTCGCTGTGCGGTATCGATAATTTCTTGGGAAAGTCTGCCTCCCGATCGAAATCGGGGTGCAGTGTTGTTCCAAACGTTAGTGCCGGAGGTATCGGATTGGTTGGGTTGTGCGTTAATAGGGGCAGCGGCGATCGCACTTCCTATTAAAGAAATGCTAACTACCCAACCAAGCCATCTCATTTTGTGCATAAAAGCCACTCTTTTTCGTGCAATTAAAACTGAAATGACACCCCAGTTCCTAAGACAAACCGTGGCCCATCTCCCGCGCCTACTAGGTCGCGCACGGCGGGAGTAATTGTCCAGCTAAAGTTTCTGCGTTGGATCGGTACGAAGGAAACACCCATCGCCAAATCTTGTCCTGTCCATTCCGCGATCGCGCTTACCGGTTCGGCAATCCGAACTGCTACGCTAGCAAACGGATTGATCGTATTTTCACCCTTCTCAACTGCACTCTCCGATCGGAATTGACCGTTACCGACCCCCGCCGGCACCGCGATCCGACTCAAAGGACGATTGATATCTTCGGTGGTGCGGAACACTTTGGTTGCAGAAGCATACAATGATTGCTCGAAATCATTGTTTCCCCCCACGTTTAAAAAGCCATTCCAACCAACTGCTACCCCCAAATCTTCCCCGAACTGGCGGTGTACTTTGGCATTAAAACCACCAGCGCCAAAGTCTCGGCTACCACCGAAACTAGCCATCGTATAAGAAAGTTCTACCCCCACCGATTCCCGCGCATCCCCTAAACCGATGCCAAAACCGATCGCGCCATCGCTCTTGTTACCATATCGAGTACGTTGTTGATAAGTAGCACTTAAAAACACCGTATTGCGATCGGCCCCAAATCCAGCCGGATTTACAATTGTCAGCGCTGGCGAACCTCGATAAACATCACCGAAATCGGTTTTTTGTGACAATTCCCGTAACTTAGATTCCAGTTCGTCAATATCGTGGGATGGTGTTGGCTGAGACTGTGCAGTAGGTGTTGGTAGAGAATTGGTTTGCTGTGCAACAACCTCCTGTCTGGTTTGCCGTTGTGCGTTCCTCAGCTGAGAGACAACTTGCGTTTGCCTAGTCGTGTCAGCCTGAGTACTAGTCGGTGATGTTGCAGATGCAGGAAGTACGCCTTCTGTTGAATTACTCCTCACCTGAGTTGGGTTTGCCGTGGCTACGTTTGGTGAAGATGTATTGACGATCGCACCAGGATAGGGATTACCTCTGGCTACTTCAATACTAGGTCTACCTAAGAGTGCAGCCGCTCCTCGTCCGGTTGTCACATTTGATGCTGCCACTGGTTGAGGTTTCGCGATCGTAGGTGCTACTGGCACTTGAATCGGCACGCCCATTGATGATGGCAACGCAACTCCCGCATTTTGCACCTTATTTGGTTGCAAACTGGGAAGAGCAGCCACTCTTGCTGGTGCTTCTGGGATTGCCGGAAGAGTTCTCGCTCTGGTTGCCACAGATGTGGGATTCTGCACTGCCACAACTGTTCGTGTGGGTGGAGTATTCACCTGCTGCGGTAAAGCTACAGAATTATTTACCTGATGATGGGGAGAAGTTGGCACAGATGCCACTGGGGGGGCAACTGGAATGTTCACCGACTGCGGCAAAGGT
>CAZJJR010000311.1:0-6888 GCA_964546365.1 uncultured bacterium
CTGGTGAAGCTGCTCCGGTAGCTTTAACTGCTCCTGCGATCAATGGCTAATTGCTTGTTAGCTAACTAAATCACAAAAAAGCGCTCTCTTTTTGGGAGCGCTTTTTTGTTTTGGTTGTTTGTTGAATTGGGTATCGCAACTCCAAAAATTGATTGTAGGGGCGGGTTTAGACGATAATCTATGATTCTAACAGACTACTTTGTTACAAAACCCGCCCTTACTATGCGAATCGTTGGTTAAAATTTAACCGCAGATGAAGAAGGATAAACGCAGATAAGATTTATTGTCGTGAAATATTGCCTAGCTATTTTTTACCACAGATGTCCACAGATAAACACAGATGAACACAGATGTAGATATAGGAACAACCTCTCTACAAGACAAATAGCTGAACTTGCGGAGAATATTTGTGACTCGTATAGTGGGAAAATACCAATCAGTTTGCAGCCCGCGTTAGTAGGGCTTTAGGAGAACAAGACGATGCGGGACTTTGATGGAGGCTCATTCTATAATTATAAGTTCAATGCAAAGTCGCTGTAGGGGTACCTATTCTCAATATCCGATCCAAATGGGTATAGATATACAACGTTCTAGGTAAGGTATTTTATATCTAGCATTAATCAAATTGTGATCGCACCTGCTGGGAAAGCCGATATTTTATAGCTTATAAGAAACCGGGTTTTTTGGAAAAACCCGGTTTCTATGCCAAAGTGAAATCGCAAACTTAACATCAAATTTATCATAAGCAGTCAATACCAATGTTTAGTAAATAAGAAACCCAGTTTTTTAGAAAAACCGGGTTTCTTTGCCGCAGTGCGAGCTAAAATAAAAGCACTTTCCTTGTAAAAACGCTTTTAAGTTGGCAATTTTATAACATAAACGGTTGAATCGCTCATGCTTCAAACGAAAAAAAAACTCACTCTAGAAGAATTTCTCGCTTTACCAGAAGGCGATGTAACTTACGAATTGGTAAATGGTGAGGTAATACCAAAAATGTCACCGAAGTTATTTCACTCCAGACTCACCAAGGTACTGCTGAGACTGTTAGAGGACTGGGGTAAAGATAAGGGCGAAGTCGGGGTAGAATGGGCGATCGTATTAACACGACAAGGACAAAGCTGGGTGCCCACACCACAACTTTTATATGTTTCTTATCAGAGTTTAGCACCTGATTGGGTGGAAAATGAAGCTTGTCCAGTCCCGCCAGAATTGGTAATCGAAATTATTTCACCCGGACAAACTTTTGGGCAATTAGCTGCTAAAGCAAGAGATTATTTAGATGCAGGGGTGTTGCGAGTTTGGGTGGTGGATAGTCAAGCCAGAAGCATTACGGTTTTTTATCCAGATGCGCCACCGCAAACTTACATGGGAGATACGCCACTAATTGATTCTCTGTTTGAGGGATTGGAAATTACGGCTGAACGGGTTTTTCAACTGGCAAGGATACCAAGGTAAGCAATTAAAATTTTGCTAATTATGAGTATTTCTCAAAAAAAGCTGTTGAAATATATTTTGCAATTTATTTTAGGTCTTGGTTTATTACTAATTCTAGCAGGTGGGCTTCATTTCTTATTCAGCCCTAACAAATCAGTTGTTGAATCAACTGCTTCTACATCTTCTACCTCAGTGAATTTTTCATCCACTTGTGGTAGTCCTAGCAGTGGGCCAACTGATAACCCGATCGCAACTAGGTATGGTAAAAATGCTTATCCTTGGACTGATAACATCAAATGGAACTGTGTTTATAACATTAATGATTTCCCAGGTTCTAATATGATTAGCCGTTTTAATGCTGCTCGCGATGCAGCGTTTGCTAACGGTGGTGGAGTAGTTTATTTTCCCTCTGGAACCTATAACTTTACAGATAATATTTTCTTGAAAAATGGTGTGTCTATTCGCGGAGATAATCCTGGCGTAAGAGATGCTAAGTCAGATTCCTATCAACCGCCAAGCCAGTTAGTTTTTCCTAAATACAAACCAAAATTATCTGGAAACGGTACCCCTAATAATACCGCATTTAAAAAAATATTGACTAATTCACCAGATTCAGATAGTAATATTGCTGTTGTGGATTTGGATATTAATAGAGCAGGAATTAAGTTATTAGGGGATATTGATAATGGGAAAAAGCAGAATATTGTAGTGCTTGGAACTCGCACTAATAATGTTGGCGATCCTAGTTCTAAAGTACCGGATACTTCGTTTCAAGATGCCTGGATGCGATTTAGCGATCGCTTTACAGCCAATATCGCTATCAACGCTTACGCTAATGTTTTAGTTGCCAACAATCGCTTAAATGATGCGATCGCTGATAACTACGAACAACCTGGTTACAAAGTAAAACCAATGCCCGGACAAGGAGAAGAAGTTATTACTTATCCAGAAGGTAGTAAAGTTCCCTTCCACTATGGTAATCACTATGGAATTACAGTAAATCGTTCTAAACCTGAAGGATTTGCATTAGCAGGAGACCCAAAAACAGAGCCGGGACTATTTCGTAAAGGTATTGTGATTCGAGATAATTGGGTTTTTCACACCATGCGAGTTGCTATTCAGGGATCGGGTGATGGTTTACTAATTAAAGATAATCAGATTTTGGATGAACAGAATAAACAATGGTGGACAGATCCAGTCGGAATTAGACAACCTAGAGGTGCTGTTACTTATGAAAATCGCGCAATTGATTGGTCTGGTTGGAACGTGCAAATAGAAGGAAATAATTATCAAGTTTACAGACATCAAGTAATGGATACCAAGTATCTTAGTGTTGATGGAGAGGGAATTTTAATTCAGGAATGTTGTGGAGGTAGTCAAATTAATGGAGTAAGTATAATTAAAAATGAAGGGAATGCTTATATTGGTTTGTACAAAGTCCCTGGAATACGAAATGTTCAAATTAGAGAAAATAGATTATTAGATAATAATACGTCAAATTTTCCTTTTATCTACGTAAATGCCAATACCAATAATTATTCTAGTTCGATGGACAATGTAATTATTGAAAACAACTCTTTAACAGGGGGTATTCGCAGTACAGCTACTTTAGGAGGAAGTGGTAATATTATTAGAAATAATATTGGCAATAATACTAGTGCTATCGAGTACTCTTGTAATGTTGTATTACAAGGAAATATCGGTTTTAGTGTGGAACCTTGTTCAAGAGTAGGTTCATCCAATCAGCCAGTAAAATAATTAAAAATTTTAATCAACCATCACACAATAAAAAGTTAATGCTGTGTTACCATAAACTTTTTGTCGGCAAATTTCCAGAGATAAAATGGGGTTGGTAGGCACGCGATCGGGACTGTGTTCAACCGCCATTTCACCGTTTTCATCTAGGAGCTGATATTCTGCGATCGCTGACAACACAGGCTGATATAATTCACTAGCATATGGGGGATCGAAATAAATGCGATCGAACTTTTGTCCTGCTAAAGTTTTCAATTTCTGGACAACATCCCCTCTCAACACCTGAAAAGTTTGCACTGGTTGAGCGACTTGCTGCCAATTTTGTTGGATAATCGTGCACGCGGCATTGGCTTTTTCAATTCCAACTACGTAACTAGCGCCTCGACATAAAGCTTCCGCACCCATTGAACCAGTCCCGGCGCACAAATCTAACCAGCGACATTCTTCGATCGTACCTTGCCAAATATTAAAAACGGCTTCTCTTACCCGCGATAAAGTAGGACGGGTAGCTTGTCCTGGTAGGGTTTTGAGTTGCCGATTGCCGTAAATTCTCAAGCTCATTTTGGTGAGTTTTGAGTTAGTTTGTAAATGTAAATTCACGTAAAAAATATTGATAAGTTGCGCCACATTTAGTTTTTTAAACCGCTCTAAGCTATAGAAGGGTTACAGCGTAAAGATTTTAAAATTTAAATGCGCCACAGCTTATTTAAAAGCTATCCGAAAAAGCTGTTTTGTGTTTTTTTAACCACAGATATCTACACATAAATTTGAGAGATATCTTACATTCTCGGATATTTATTTAAATTTCAACGTTTTTGTGATAATGCAGGAGTTTGCACTAAATTGACAAAGTTGGATAGTATTTGCAATCCAGTAGTAGAAGATTTTTCAGGATGAAATTGCACTGCCATTATGTTATTTTGTGGATTACTACTGCCTGTAGCAGAACAACTGATTGCGGCTGTCACTGTTTGACTACCATGAGTTACATTCGCAGCAGATACTTTTTTATTAACAGGATCTACATAGTAGGAGTGAACAAAATAAACCCAAGGATGAGCAGATAAATTTTGCCAAAGCGGACATTTTGGTTGGCTAATTTCTAGTTGATTCCACCCCATGTGAGGAATTGTTAGCCCTGGTTCGGTACGAAAACGTCGCACAATACCGGGAATAATGCTTAACCCAGGTTCTTTTCCTTCTTCGCTACTATCAAATAAAATTTGCAAACCAAGACAAATGCCTAAGAAGGGTTTACCGCTATTAATCGCCTCTTTGATCGGTTGTTCCAAATCGCGCGATCGCAAATGTTGCACCGCCGGATCGAAAGCTCCCACTCCCGGTAATACAACACCATCAGCCTGTTCTATTTCTTTGGCAGAATCCGTTATCTTAGGGATAGCACCTGCTTTTTCCAACCCTTTGCAAACTGAGTGCAGATTACCCATGCCATAATCAACGACAGCGATAACTGACATTCACCCTCCTGCGATCGCATTTTGATGACCTACTCTATTTTAGTTTGATATGACAAAAAAAATCCTGTTGACTTCGTTTACTACATGGCGAACACACCAAAAGTCTAATTCATCTGATGATTTGTTAATCGAGATTGCCAAAAGCGTACAGACGAATTCTGCTGCTAAATCTTCATCTTTAACTTTTTTGAGGCAATTACCAGTTAATATTCAACAAGCAAGCAGTTACGCGATCGCACAAATCGAACGACTAAACCCCGATTTTATTATTTGCTGCGGTATGGCAGAAAAACGCCCTATACTTACCCTAGAATCAAATGCTAGTTTAGATAATCATTTAATTGAAACATGGGTAAATGTAGATAAATTAATTGCTGGTTTAAAGGAAACTAATATCAGCCACGATGCTGGGAAGTTTGTTTGTGAAGGTCTTTATTATTCTACTTTAAAATATTTACGCGATCGAAACCTTCGCAGTAATTGCGTGTTCGTTCACGTTCCGATTATAACTCCAGAAAATTCAGTTACAATTAAGACAAATTTTCTGGAGATTTTTCATAGGCTATCAGATGCAAGCTAAAGCATTATCTAACTAGCAGTTGGCTTTATAACTTCTAATGAAGATATTATTTTCCAAACCCCTTAACTGCTTTCTTTTGACTTTTCGACTTTGGCTTAGATTTATTAACTTCTGCTACAGCCTCTTGAAATAAAGTGTGCAAATGTTCCGGAACACTAGCAATTTCTGGTAGTTCTGGCTCTAAAGGTTTATTAAATTCTTCCAGTAGGGGGTCTAAATCACTCTTAAGTTGAAAGTTCGGTCGATTTAATACTACTTGCAATAATTTTTCCAACTGTACTGGATATTGTTCTGCTAAACGATGCCAAATAAAAGAATTAATAGCCTCATCTTCAAGGTAATTATTAATTAACTTTTCTGCATTTGGAATACTTTGCCAATCATCTGCTTCCAAAATAGTTTTAAACTTACTGTAAGTAGTTAAAAACATCTGTCCCCAACGAGGATGCGTAAGCACCGTTACCTGTTCCGCTTTTTTCAGATTTTCAGGTAATTCTACTTTAGGCATCATCATTTTCATCTTGTAGCGATCGCCAAATAGGCGCTCGACCTGTTTTGAATCTGCACCTGCTTCCGTTGCAGCTGCTTTTATTTCTTCTTCTGAAATACCAGCCTCTTCTGCTATTTCATCTAAAGATTTAGAATCATCAATGCCTGCTGCGACAAGCCTCCGTTTTGTTATGACTTCCTGAAATTCAGCAATTTTCTTGTTAAGCTGATACCCAGGCATAGTTAATTCATCACTTCCAAAAAATTCAATAAAATCCCGGTGATATTGCTCAACAGATAGCCATGCTTGCTCTAATAAATCGGGCGCATCGCTGTAAAGATATTTTTTGTGGTTATCTTTAAAATTACCAATTGCTACTGCTAATTTAGGTTTGCCTAAATTACCCATTGGCAAACAAGGTCCAGAAAACATCCAGTAGTCATCAGTAACTGGAGAAATGCGAGTAAGTAAAATTTCCCCTTTTTTAAAAGAAGCCATTTCTTCTAATGTCCGAGGATCGTTTGGCTTCACTATATAATTTTTGGCTGTCAGCCAGTTCATTAGCTCAAAGCCATCAGTTAGAATTCCAGTGACAGCGAATAAAGCAAAAAAGCTAAGCTGCCATTTATTTAAAAGAATGCGATCGCTTTGTGATAATTCTGGATGGGTTTCTAAAAATAAATCGATGGGTGTCTTATCGCCTACTTTCCCATCAGTTAAAAATTTATCAATTAGCAGCTTTTTCTCATAAGCTCCATCATAACGATTTTTTTGAGATTTAGCATTATTAGCTATATAAGACTCCAGCGCTACAGCCAATGCTCCTTCTGCTTCCAGAACGAACTCGATTAAGTCTTGTTTAAGTTGGCGCGACCTATCCAGAATGGCATCCACAAGCTGACCTCTTGGTGATATTTACGTAGTTAAAGAAAAATTGGGTGTTCGAACGCAAATGCAAATATATTACTAAGATGAACATATTAAAATTATTAATTTACAATCTAAACTCTTAACTTGCCTTTCTATTTTTCTTTATAGAGGTGATTACTCCCTACTTCCTTATGATAGATTTATTGCAATATTGTATGACGCAAATAAAGCAAAAGCCCCCTTGTCAGTGAAACAAGAGGGCTTTTGGTTGAAGAATAAAC
>CAZJJR010000312.1:0-6809 GCA_964546365.1 uncultured bacterium
TGCAGCAAGAGCGACAAGCGATGATCGCGCAGGAAGAACCGCTCGGTCAGGAGGATGCCCTGCGCCAGTCGGTGATTAACGAGTTAATGGCTTATTTACAAGAACGTCAGCAAGAGGACTGCGCGGATTATTTCGCGCTTCGGTTGCAAGATCTGACTACCAGCGAAATAGAGGCCATAATGGGCTTAACACCGCGTCAGCGAGATTATTTGCAACAGCGGTTTAAGTATCATTTAATTCGGTTTGCTCTGTTGCATCGGTGGGAACTGGTGCATGAGTGGTTGGACGCAGATTTAGAAAGAAATCTTGGCTTGACGCAAAAGCAATGGCAAGATTTTCTGGCTCAACTAGAGCCAGAGTACCTCAGGTTACTGCAAATGAAGCAACAAACTGTTTCCGATCGAGAGATCGGACGCCAACTCGGGTGGACGGTCAACCAGGTTCACAAGCAGTGGTTTAAGCTTCTAGAGAAAGCTTGGGATATTCGCAATTCATTCGTGTCCGGATCGGGTGCATCGACTGATGAACAGAGACATAGAAGCCTTCCCTGAACAATTCCTCGCGTGGTTACTACAAAGCGACCACCTGAAAGCCAAATCCCGTGGCCAGGAGAGTCTCAATGAAGATTTTCCTTCAGGTGATAGTCTGAGTAGTGCTGAATTAGAGGATTGTGATTTTGAAAATTGGGAAATAGATGATTTCGATTTACTGGAGTCAGAAGTATTGAACGCGGCACTCTCCAGCACTATTGAACCAGAGGTCTTGCAGCAACCACCTAGACCAGCAGATATTCCTGCTGTCAAAGAGCGTTTCCAAGCCCTTTTGAAGCGTCGGCTACAGAAGGAAATCCAGAGTAATCCACCCCTATTTCCGTGGGAAACCGAGATTTCTGATTACGAACCTGACCGCCTGAGCAAGATCGAGTCCGAATCCACATTCCAAAGGGATTTATGGACGCCTCAGCAAGAGAAGATAGGATTGCCAGTTTCGATCGCGCCGAAAGTTTTCGCTCAATTGTTAGAACGCTGTCAGGCAGTAGTTCTTTCGTCTAGAAATGAAAAGGCGAAACTAGTACGTGCCTTGGAAACGCTTTTTCCCGGCCATTCTCAGATGTTAAGTAAGTTCGCTGACAAGATATTAATGCCTCTTCCTAAAAAAGATACCTCTGAGGTTAGTTTTTTTCATCAAGAGTCTAGGTTTCCGCGCAGCTATGAAGGGGCAACAGTGGCAGAACAAATGGTTTTGTTACTGCTAGCGGCTAGGGAAATTCTGAACGCTCTGACTCTTAATTTATCGGCAAATCAGTTGGCTGTCGAAAGGCAATGGCAGACTACTGCTGGTTTGCTAACTCTGGAGGCTCAATATCAAACGGAAAAAGGATCGATCGGGTCTGTGAGGATAGGGGGTCAGTTTCCCTGTGGCGGCAGTTTAAAGTTGCAAGTGGGTCAAGCTCAAGCAGCTACTCACCGACCCGATCCCGGTTGTCTGAGCGTTGAATTATTTGATTTGGAACCTAATCAAACTTATCCTTTAGAGATTCAATTTCAGCAAATCGGTCAGAAGCCGTTGATTTTTGCTTTATTGGTGAACGGTTAAGCTAAAAACCGTTTATTAGTTAAATTTATCTAGAGCTTTGGGGTTAATTTCTCTCAATGCTCAACCTTAGATTAGTCATTGGTCATTAGTCATTTCTTCATTGGATACTAGTTAGTAGTTAGAGTACTACTAATAACCAAATGACGATTGACAAATGACTTTTGACATATTCAGAAATACACCTTTTTTTGCTAGATTACGGCAGCGGTTGGCGGCTGTACCCGCACCAGAACCGGAAGAATCGATTTGGCTGCGAGTGCTAGTACAGGCTTTGGTGGTGGTGGGAATTATCGCGACAGATGTGGCGGCGGAAACTCAAATCAGCTTTTGGGCAGTACCGTTGAGTATAGTAGGTGCTACTTGGAGTTGGTATCGCCGCCGCCAGCGTAATATTCCCATGAAGTTTTTAATCGCGATCGGGATGATTTGGGCTTTGGCGTATTTTCTGACTAATTTGAGAGATGCGCTGAACGATACGCGGTTTATTTTGGCTGAATTGTTAATTCAATTGCAAGTTTTACACAGTTTTGATTTACCCCGCCGTAAGGATTTGGGTTATTCGATGGTCATCGGTTTGATTTTATTAGGGGTGGCGGCTACCCTAAGTCAGACGATGGCTTTTGCACCTTTGCTATTGATATTTTTAGCGATCGCGCTCCCAGTTTTGGTGTTAGATTACCGATCGCGACTGGGATTAAGGGAAAGTTTATTCCAAAATTGGGAGAAAGGGAGCCGACGAAAGTTAGTTTTTCCTTTTTCTTTGAAAAGATTAAGTTTTTTGTTGTTGGTAGTTGTCGCGATCGGCTTAACGATTTTTGCGTTTTTACCGAGAGTTCCGGGCTATCAACTCAGATCTTTTCCCGTCAGTTCACCGATCGAGTTTACGGGCAGTTTTGACGGACGCAGTATCCGTAATCCCGGATACAATCGTAACGGGGAAGGTAGTAACGGTAACGGTACTGGTCAAGGTAGAAATAAGGAACAGGGTGCTGGGGAATTAGATGAGACTTTTTATTACGGTTTTAATGCCAAAATCAATCAAAATTTGCGAGGCTTTTTAAAGCCGAAAGTGGTGTTAAGGGTGCGATCGCAAGTGGAAGGATTTTGGCGGGTATTAGCATTCGATCGATACACGGGACAGGGTTGGGAAATTTCTCGCAACGATCGAACTACGACTATCGATCGCGGTAGTTGGTCTTATAAGTTTATGCTACCTACACCGCCGATGGTTAATCGTATTCAGGAAGTGGTGCAAACTTATACGGTGGTATCGGATATGCCAAATTTGATGCCAGCGATGCTATACGCTAAAGATATCTATTTCCCTACGGAAAAAATAGCAATCGATACGGAAGGTGGATTGCGATCGCCAGTAGATTTGAATGAAGGTCTTACTTATACTGTAATTTCAGATGTGCCGTATCGCGATCGCACCTTGCTGAATCAAGCCTCAACCAACTATCCTAAAAATATCCAAAAATACTATCTGGAAGTACCTGCCAGTATCAAAGAAAAAGTCCGCCAACGCACGGAAGAAATTTTAGCTAATTCTAATCAGGTATCGAAGACAAGTAAACCAGTTACTACTGCCTACGAAAAAGCTCTTTATCTTGCTCAATACCTGAAGCAAAATCCTAGTTATAAATTGGAAAAAGAGCCGCCATTTTTAGAAGATAACGAAGATTTAGTAGAAGCATTTCTGTTTGGTTACAAAAACAGTCCTCCCGGACAAAAAATCACGGGAGGTTATGGCGATCATTTCACAACAGTTTACACGATCATGTTGCGATCGATTGGCATTCCAGCAAGAGTAGTAGGAGGATTTGCTCCCGGTGAATTTAATCCTTTTACTGGATTGTATGTGGTAAAAAACACCGATGCTTATTTGATGACTGAGGTATTTTTTCCCAAGTATGGTTGGTTTGCTTTTGACCCGATTCCCGGTCATCCTTTAATTCCACCATCGATTGAAGAATATCAAACTTTTACGCCACTTCAAAAGTTTTGGCAGTGGGTAGCAGGTTGGTTACCTTCACCTGTAACTAACTTTTTCAACAATGTATTTGGGTTTATTTTCGTTTGGTTGTTTGGTGCGATCGCTTGGTTTTTGGGCTTGTTTAATCAAGGTTGGGCTGGATTATTTACAGCAATGATAGTAGCGATCGCACTCAGCTTTTTAGCTTGGTTGAGTTGGCAGGGTTGGCAATATTGGCGCTATCAACTTTGGTTGAGTAAATTGCATCCAATGGAAAGCATTTATCAACAAATGCTGAGATGGTTAGGAGAGCAAGGTTTGCGTAAACATCCCGCTTCTACGCCATTGGAATATGTAACTGTATCTCGGCAGAAATATTCTGGTGAAAGTGTCCAAGCGATTGAAGAAATTTCCCAAGCTTATGTTCGTTGGCGATATGGGAACGAGTCTCCTAATTTGGGTTATTTGCGGCGGCGATTGGAAGTTTTGAGGAGTTCCCAGTTTAAGAAGTTGAGGAGGCGTAGATCTGTTTAGAGTGAATTAGGTAAACTGTCAACCCCCATTAAAGGGGGTTTTTTGTTATATAACCTCTTTTGAACCTATGTTAAGCCAAGATTGCTTCTATCCTCTTTTGCATTTGCATCATTTCCTGACGTTTTTATTTAGCCATAATTATTGGCGATCAAACCCGAACCAGTCACCCAATAAAACTTAGAATTTGTTTTGATTTTCTAAGTTTTATAAACTTTTTTACTAATTTTAGTTAGAACAACAAGTTCAGCCACTTTCTCTAAAAGTGATAACGCTCTAAATTCAGTTGACTTAAAGTTAGAACAGCTAGCCGTTGATTCTATTAATCCAAACTTTTCTGTATTTATGGAGCATTTTACTTTCAAAGATATGGCAGAATACAGATTAGAATTGGGCGGATTAAATGAATGATCGAACATAAGATGGTTAATTAAATATTCAGCTTCGATCTTATTGTTAATTAACTCTCCTTGCCTATCAATAATTATTGTATTGTCCGATGTATTCTTAACAATGTATTCAGCCAAACTATCTCTTAGTTCTTTTATTTTTGCATCAATAGGATTTGTTTCTAAGTTTGTTTTTCTTCTTAGGTAACGCTTCCAATCTCTCCACATCCATTTTCCCACTTCGCTATAATCAACAATAATTTCTCCAGTTTCATCTTCATATATGTCTATAAATTCATCGTAAAGCCTCTCTGATAAGCCAGTCTTTTCAAGAAAATCTTCAAAATCTGGTGTAGGTTCTAATAGATTATTTTCAAAAGCTCTTGAAGCTAATACTTCTCCTATAATTGCATCAACAATAGTTAGCGAGATACCAGTGGAAAAATTTTTAAATTCTTTAGATCCCACAATAAACAAAGGAAAAGATGAATCATGGGCTATTCTGAGCTTTAATTTAAACCCATCTTCCCTCTCTTTTTCCTTCTTTTCATCTAATGATGGATGGCTTTGGGATTTATGATAATCTAAGCCTACATTAAATCCCTCTAACATACCATCAAAATCTAGGGCTATTAAAGGCTTGCCTTCGTTATCACAAAAAATGTAGTCAATACTTGTTTTTTTAAGGTACTCATGCTGTTTATATTTGAGATCTAGTGAGATGCCTTCAGTATTAAGCACCTGTAAGAAAGGGAGATTATGATAAATGCGATACTTATCTCCCCATTGCCTGCTCAACCTATCATAGTTTTTCTTCTCAGCGCGACTACCAAAAACGGTTTTGTTAATACCCATAATTTACATTTCTATTCTTGGTAAAAAAACACAAAATTAGTCTGATTCGTGCCTAAAAAAATACGGGTAAGGGGTAGAAGTATCAGAAGTAAAGACCATTAAGATAAAAATACCAGGCTGATCTTCTATTAACTCCAAACCCTTAACTGGTAAATGGCGATTATCTTGTTTTCCTGAGGAACTAACGCTAAAGCTGAAAGTATTATTTTCAAAATGCAAATTCCGCGCCAAACCATTGCAGTAATGTTTCCTAGTTTTTGTTCCACCCTGTTCTTCTCCCCATTCAAGTCCTTCCTCTTTTAATCCACTCAGCCAATTACAGATTTTAGCTAAGTTTTCCTTATTGTCTAGATCAGGGTCTTCTGTAGACCATGAAATTTTACTTAACATAAATCTCAGACTTTTTAAATCAGATTGTACCTAGCAGTTTTATACATTTTAGCTTATGAGATTGGATATAGCGATCAAAACCCACAATAATAGATAGGAGAAGGCTTAGTGAGCCAAGTTTTTAATGATTCCGTATCCCTGCAAAAATATTAAATAGGTGCGCCAGCATCTTAAAATTAACAATTTTTAATCAGAAATTTTTATCTGAGGCACTCTACAACTTATATTTAATAGATAAAATCCAAAATCCTAGCATCGGATGACCCGACAACCGCACGATCAATTCGCCAAACAATATTTAGAAGAACTACTCGCACCACTTGGCGAAGTAGAAATCAGCCGCGAAATTGCTGGAGAAACTCGCCAAGTTGATATCTCTTTTGCACCGAATCCAACAGCCGATCGCGAAATATTGGGATTACTGGGTAAAATGGTAGCTACGCCCTGCTTGTTGGAACCATTTCGCAACCAACCGAGCAAAACAGAGATTCGCAATTGTATCGTTAAACTATTTTCCCTGCATGGCGAGTTACAGCGCAGAGCAAGGCGCGAAGATGAGGAACTTCCCGAAAATGAATTACCAAGTTTGTGGATTCTGGCAACTTCTGCTTCCACAGCTTTAGTCGATAGCTTTGGTGCTAAACTAGAGCCAGATAATTGGCCTCAAGGCGTTTACTTGTTAGCGGAATCCTTGAAAACGGGGATAGTAGCGATAAATCAATTACCAGTTAATCCAGAAACGCTTTGGCTGAGAATTCTGGGAAAAGGGATAACTCAGCAGCAAGCTATTAATGAAATTACCGCACTTCCTCCGGAAAATCGATTACGCAGGAACATTTTAGAACTAGTTTCAACCTGGCGTATTAGCGTTGAAAAAAAAGATAATTTAACGGAAGATGAGAGGGAATTAATTATGAATTTAACACCAGCTTATCTGGAATGGCGGGAAAATACTTTACGGGAAGGACGCCAAGAAGGAGTACAAGAAGGAAGTTTACAGGAACGTCGTTTGGTAGTGGGAAATTTGTTGAGGCTGCGATTTGGCGCTGTGGATGAGGAATTATCTAGAGTTA
>CAZJJR010000313.1:0-2037 GCA_964546365.1 uncultured bacterium
CGCTTACCATAACCGGTAAATGAGAAATCCAGCTGACTGCGCGATCGTGTTCTTGAGGACGACAAAGGTAAAGTTTAGCTTGCAGAAGTTCGGCAATTTCCCCTACTCTTTTGACTGCTTCTGGTGGAGTACTTTCTGAGGGAGTCAGCACGTAAGGTCTGTTGGCGAATAAATTAGATAAAGCAGCATCCAAACCACTTTCTGCCGTTCCTGCCATCGGATGTCCGCCCACGAAATTAGGCCAAATAGGGGTTAAAGCTTCTACGATCGGCGTTTTCACCGAACCCACATCCGTGATAATTGTCTCAGGAGAAAGATGGGGAATCAATTCTTCCACTGTGGGAATAATCGAGCCGATGGGGGTGCAAATAAACACCAGTTCGGCTGCTGCCATTAACGATAAATTGACGCTAGCATCATCGACGATACCGCGATCGATCGCCTGCTGACAAGTTTCCGGACGACGGCTCACCGCCAAAACTTGATGATTCTTAGCTTTTAAATCCAAAGCCAAAGAACCACCAATCAATCCCAACCCCACAATACCGATATTCATCAACCAACAATTAATTACTTACAAGTAATATCTTACTGTAGTAACTACCCGACTTTTATGAGCGCGTAAAGCTGCTTTTAAAAATAAAGTTGTTTGATTGTGCAAAATGCTTTCCCACCAATTTCTAGTCACGAACGCCGGAATAATTATGGTCGATAAAACATTAGGGTGTCTTTCTTCAAAATCTTTTACGAAATCAACAATTGGTTCGATCAAAGAACGATCGGGAGATTCCAAAATAACTAATGGAATATCTGACTCTAACTGTTGCCATCGTTGTTGAAGCTTGGGGCGATCGGTATTGCCAACATCCACATGAACGGCGACAATTTCATCTGCAATACTGCGCGCGTATTCCAGCGCTTCTAAAGTTCCTCGGTTTAATTGGCCAACCACAACTAAGGCTGGGTGAGTCACCACTTCTGTTTTTACTCTGGGAATATAACTGCGGGGTGCTATTCCCTCAAGGCTAAGACGAGATGCCACAAAATTATAATGGCGCTTGATAACTAAAAACAGGGTAACTACTAAAGGAATAGCGATAACTACGATCCAAGCTCCTAATAAGAACTTCGTGGATACGATCACCAGCAAAACCACTGTAGTAGCGATCGCGCCTAACCCGTTCATCAAAGCACTAGCACGCCAACCAGAGGTTTTTTCTTTAAACCAGTGACGTACCATCCCAGCTTGAGAAAGAGTAAAAGAAGTGAATACGCCTACGGCATATAAAGGAATGATGGCATTAACTTGTCCTTGGAAAATCACGATTAAAATCGCCGCAGACAAACTTAACAAAATAATGCCGTTGGAATAAACTAATCGATCCCCCAACAAAGTTAATTGTCGCGGTAAAAACCCGTCCCGTGCCAAAAAGTAACATAGCCTGGGAAAATCGGCAAAACTAGTATTAGCAGCTAACAGTAACACTAACAGCGTAGCAGCTTGAATAAAATAGTAAAAAGGATGATGGGAACCTAAAATTTCTCGCCCCAGCAGAGAAACTACTGTTTGTCCTTCTTCAGGAACGATATGATAGCTGCGAACTAAGAGAGTAATTCCCAAAAACATAATGCCCAAAATTTCGCCCATAAATAGCAGCGTAATCCGCGCATTTTTCCATTCCGGTCTTTTAAAAGCTAATACTCCATCTGAGATAGCTTCTACTCCAGTTAAAGCCGTACATCCAGCTGAAAAAGCTCTCAAAATGAAAAATAAACTCAAAGAATCATTAACTGGTAGATCCGGGTATGGTGGGGGAACATAACCAGTAAACTGACGATAAAATCCGATGCCGATCAAGATAAAAATACTAACAACAAACATATAAGTGGGAATCATGAATAACTGACCTGATTCCCTTACTCCTCGCAAATTTGCCACCATGAGCAAGAAAATAAAAATTACGCAAAGCTCGACAGTTAGCGATCGCAATTGCGGAAAAGCTGATGTTAAAGCGGCTGGCGGATTCCCTTAAAGGG
>CAZJJR010000313.1:2048-2444 GCA_964546365.1 uncultured bacterium
CCGTTACGGTTAAAATGTAGTCGATCGTTAAGGAAGCGCCTGCCACCAAGCCGGGAATTAAGCCCAAGTTCTCGCGGGCTACGATGTAAGAACCACCGCCTTTGGGATAAGCGCGAATAGTTTGCCTGTAAGAAAGCACGACGATTCCTAACAACAGAATAATCGCAACTGCGATCGGCAAAGACCAAGCAAGCGCAACGCTACCAGCAGCAACCAGTACCAGTAAAATTTCTTCTGTAGCGTAAGCAACCGACGAGAGCGCATCAGAAGAAAGAACGGCTAATGCAGCAGCATTACTTAATCTTTCGTGAGCGTGGGCGCTAGTAGGTAGAGATTCACCAACCAGAAATCGTTTCAGTTGAGAATATAAGGACATAAACAGCCTATTGCGATCGT
>CAZJJR010000313.1:2482-3075 GCA_964546365.1 uncultured bacterium
AGCCACCCCGATCGTTAACAATTGGGATAAGAGCGCAAAATTGTTTTGGGGCAGTTTTGCAGTTCTTGCCTATTCAGGTAACGTGCATCGACAGTCTCCCCAAAAAGGTTGGTAAGGCAACAGAAAAGCCTGAAAAATCGGTTAGCTGGCACTTGGAAGACAAACTGCCAATGAACTAGATCGGATAGAACTAATTACAGGCGTGCTAACTGCTATTTCTAGGGTAATAACTCTCCAAAATGCAGTAACCTGTCAGTCTACCAATTTATTCTCGTTCTAAAATGCCAATATTCATGCAGGGTTAAACATCCGTTCAGTTTATTGGCACTCGTCTAGCCAAAAGTTCTATCCATCCTGTCGGGGTGTTTGCAAGGAAGCCGAATGCAAGTAGAAGAATTTCTGAAAGAATACGCTCAAGGAACCAGAGATTTTACTGGTGTCAACCTAAGTGAAGCCAATCTGAGTGGCGTTAACTTGAGCGGAGCCAATTTGAGCGAAGCCAATCTCAGCATCTCCAATCTCAGCGGTGCTAACCTCAGCGATGCAAATCTTTCTCAAGCAAAACTCAACGTAGCCAGACTCAGCGGCGCTAA
>CAZJJR010000313.1:3135-6789 GCA_964546365.1 uncultured bacterium
GAGGCGCACAACTCAAACAAGCCGCGCTGATCAGAGCAGAACTAATTCGGGCCGATCTGAGCGGTGCCGATTTGAGCGGCGCTAATCTGACTGGTGCTGATTTAGGAGAAGCGAGATTGAGATTAGCTACTTTAATTGGCGCTAATTTAAGCGAAACTAATCTCAGAGGCACCTGCTTCGATTTTGCTAGCTTGGAACAGGCCAACTTGCATGGGGCAGACTTGAGTCGGGCAGATTTAAGCGGGGCTGACTTACGGGGTGCAGAACTCAGACAAGCTTATCTCGGTTTAGCAGATCTCAGCGGTGCGGACTTGAGCGGTGCGAATTTGAGATGGGCCGATCTGAGCAGCGTTAATCTCAGATGGGCAAACCTCAACGAAGCTAAGTTAAGCGGGGCAAATTTGAGCGGTGCAGACTTAAGCGATGCTAACTTATTGAATACTAGTTTGGTACACGCCGATTTGACTCAAGCTAATTTGATTCGGGCAGATTGGGTGGGTGCTGATTTAACGGGTGCTACTTTAACTGGAGCTAAACTCTATGCGGTATCTCGTTTTGGCTTGAAAACTGAGGGTATGAACTGTGATTGGTTAGACCTCAGTCCGGAAGGCGATCGCAGCCAAATATATCGCCTCACGCCCGAAGAAGCAAGAAGGTTTTTTCATCAAACACTACCTACCCTGCGAATTATCGTGGATTGTCCGTTAGACCAGGAAGCTAACTTTGCTTTAGCCAGCATCTACTATCAGTTCGCTCAAGAATATGCCAGCCTCAGTCGGCCAGCCAGCATCGAAGTAGGCGAGCGCAGAACTACCATTACGCTGAAAACCGATAGCGATCGAGAATTATTTCCGATCGCTTTTGTCGCGATTTCTCCCTTTGACGATGCTACCTCTACTCAGACAAATATTACTACTTTACTCCAAATGATTCAAAATTCAGAACTAACCAATATCGATGGATGGGAAAAAGAACAACTTTACCAAATTAGTACGGAAATTATTGACGCGATCGAGCGGCTACAAAAAAATAAACTTTTTAAATCGTTTCCTAGAAACATCAGAAAAGGCACGTTTTTTAAAGCTCCTACTCGTACCATATTAAGCAACTCCAGCGACCAACCTTTGAATGTTTACTACCATCCAAATTTCGGGAAAAGACTTATGATGTCTTCGACAGCAGCTAATAAGAAAATCGTGATTAATCAAAAAAGTATTTCCTTGCCTTCTGCTAATGTAATTTGTGAATTCATTAAAGATTTTTCTTAAGTTAGTAAAAATACAGTAATGTAACTAAATTATTTGGGTAGAGACTGAGAAATGGTTATAATAATATAAGTTTTACGCTCTATCCTTAAAATAAATTTTTTGGCAATCTAGACACAAACAGGGTAGCCCTAATGGAAATTGAAGAATTCTTAAATAAATACAATGCGGGAGAAAGAGATTTTCCAGGTGTCAACTTAAGTGAGGCAAATTTAAGTGCGGTCAACCTCACTGGTGCCAATTTGAGCGGAGCTAACCTTAGCGTGGCTAATTTAAGCGGTGCAAATCTCAGCTTGGTTAACCTCAGCCACGCCAAACTAAACGTAGCTAGATTAAGCGGCGCTAACCTGAGTAAGGCAAACTTAAATCGCGCTATTTTGAATGTAGCTAACTTAATTCGCGCCGATTTGGGAGGCTGCGAAATGATCCAAGCAGCCTTAATTCGCGCCGAATTAATTCGCGCCGAACTGAGTAGAGTAAATTTAAGCGGTGCTAACCTCAGTAGTGCAGATCTCAGAGAAGCAAAACTAAGACAAGCAAACCTCAGTCGCGCTAATCTGGGTAGCGCTAATTTACGTGGTGCTTCTCTGACTGCCGCCAATTTAGAAGGCGCTAATTTACATGGTGCTGATTTGAGCCGTGCGGATCTCACGGGTGCGAACTTAAGAGATGTAGAACTAAGACAAGCTAATCTCAGTTGTATTAATCTGAGTGGAGCTAATCTGAGTGGAGCTAATTTAAGATGGGCCGATCTGAGCGGAGCTAATTTAAGATGGGCTGATTTAAGCGATAGTAAATTGAGCGGAGCCAATCTAATTGGTGCTGATTTAAGTAACGCTAATTTACTTAATTCGAGCTTAGTTCACGCCGATCTTACTCAAGCTAGATTGATTCGGGCAGATTGGACTGGCGCTGATTTGTCGGGAGCGATTTTAACGGGAGCTAAACTTTATGCAGTTTCGCGTTTCGGCTTAAAAACTGAAGGGTTGACTTGCGAGTGGGTAGACTTAAGTCCGGATGGCGATCGCTCTCAAATTTATCGTTTAACTACAGAAGAAGCAAGAAAGTTTTTCCATCAAACATTACCTACTGTCCAAATAATTATTGATGCTCCCTTAGACCACGATGCCCACTTTGCTCTAGCATATTCCTACCAACAAATTGCTCAACAATATCCTATATTACCCCAGCCACCGACAATTAAAGTAGGTCGTCGTCGTACTCTGCTCACATTTGTTCTCGATAACGATAACCAATTATTTTCTACTGCTTATGTCGGGATTCTTCCCTTTACAGATAGCGAACAAACTCAGAAAAATATCGTAACTTTAATGCAATTATTGCAATCCTCGGAAATAGACAATTTAAATATCAAAGAACCGCAACGCATTCAAGATATGAGTAGTATTTTAATTAAGGGATTAAGTAAAATTTTTCCTGTGAAGTTATTAAAAAACAGTTTAGGGATTTCCGAACATTTAAAATTTTTTCAATCTCCTACCCAAACGGTGTTAACTAACTCTAGCGACCAAACTCTGAATATCTACCATCACCCTAGATTTGGCAAACGTTTCGTTAAATCATCTAGCTTTAGTAATCCAGATCAAGTTACTTCGATCGAGCCAGTTAAACATACTCTTCCTTCGGCTAGCGTAGTAGTAGATTTTATTAAAAACTTTCCTTACTTATCAAAATAAGCTAGTTAGGAAAAAATTTATTAAAATAAATAAAGAACCAACTAAAAAAGTTAACTCAACTGTCGCGCTAGCAAGGTAGAGAAGAAGGAGGAAATTTGCGATCGCTCTTGGAGGAGAAGATGGGCGTCACGGCTTACCTGGACAGGAAAGATCGATCGCGATCGAGGATCGCGATCGATCGCGAATGACTGACCGAATCTGGCAAAATTGCCTTTGAGTTATGAGGTAAACCGAATGAACCCCCCGCGCGATTTCTTTGGGAAGATGATGGGTCGTACCCGTTATGTAGTCTGTCGTCTATTTATTCATCTAGCTGGCGAAGAAGTAGCTCCTTTACTGGGCGTACTCAACCGCGCTGGTAGAGACGCGATCGATGCTGAAGGCGATTTGCAAGTAATGGGCGAAGGATTGGTAGAAATCTGTCAAAGCCTATTGGAATACGACACTTACTGGCAATCCGCCGTGAACGAAGGCAACGTATTTTGGGATGAAGGAGAAGCCGGTGATGAGGTAAATTATTTATTTACCGATTCTGCCAAGCGTTACCTGAGCGAACTAGACTTGAGTAATGCCAGTTTTGGGAACGAACCGCTTTCGTTGCCAGTGACTCGCAATTTAGTGGTAATGATAACAGTAGCTTATGTTGGTGAAGTTCCGGAATTGGAAACAGAGATCTCGAGCATTAGCACCTT
>CAZJJR010000314.1:0-6766 GCA_964546365.1 uncultured bacterium
TAACGGTGAGTCTGTGAATGTAGAATCCCCGTGTCTTTAGACCGGGGAGTGTCAAAAATGCTTCAAATGGGGTCAACCAAGATAAAGAGCCTAACTATAAATCTTTGTGAATACCTCTAAAAGCGCCAGCTCTCCACCTCCAAGGAACTGGCGCTTTCAAATTTTAAATTGTCAAAATTAATTTTCAAAGATAGTATCATTTTCCTGAACTGATAAGTCAATAATCAAAGAATGTTAGACTTCAATGCTCTATTTGACGAAAAGTTTTACCTAGCTCAGTATGGCGATGTCGCGCAAGCTGTTGCTAGCGGTTTGTTCAGTAATGGCTTAAGTCACTACAATCTATTTGGTCGATTTGAAAACCGCAATCCTAGCGCTTTATTCAGTACCGCCTATTATTTGGCCAATCATTCGGATGTAGCAGCGTCCGTTGCTCGAGGTAACATCACAGCGATCGATCATTTTATTCAGTTCGGTCAATCAGAACGTCGGAATGCCAGTCCCCTCTTCAATACCGCCTATTACCTGGCACAAAACCCCGATGTCGCAGCCGCAGTCAACCGAGATGAACTCACTGGTATCCAACACTTTGTCCTGTTCGGTCAATTTGAAGGCCGCAGACCCAGCACTTTATTTAACCCCCGTTACTATTTAGCCCAGCATCCCGATGTTGCTGCTGCCGTGCAACGAGACGAACTCACTGGCATCGAACACTACATCCAGTGGGGTGCGTCAGAACGGCGTAAGTTTACTCCTTTTATCGAACCTGTTGGCACTACCTTACCCAATGGCGTTGCCTCTGGAGATACCACCCAGACATCAACAGTTTTATGGACGCGCAGCACAGCACCAGGTTTAGTTCGGTTTGAATATTCAACCGACTCGAACTTTGGCAGCATTATCGGTACGCTAGAAACCCTAGCCAATGACCCCACCGTTCCCGTTAAGGTGCAAGTCCAAAATCTTACGCCCAATACACAATACTTCTATCGAGTCACAGATGCGGCTGGCAGTTCTGCCTTAGGTCGGTTCCGCACCCCGGTATCCTTGGGTACTCGTGCGGGGCTGCGCTTTGGTGTATCGGGAGATTGGCAAGGCGAACTTAGTCCCTATCCGTCGATTTCCAATGCTGACGAACGCAACTTAGCTTTCTTCGTGCAGATGGGAGATACCCTCGAAAATGATAGCGTTTCTCCAGATTTACCGGGAGTCCGGCAAGCAAGAACCTTAGATGAGTTCCGCACTAAGCATAACGAAATTTATGCCCAACGTTTCGGCATTAATACCTGGAACGATTTAAGGGCAACGACGACTACCTACGGCACTTGGGACGACCACGAAATTACGAATGATTTTGCGGGTGGGGCAGCACCTACAGCGTCGCCACAACGGGATGGTATCTTTGGAACGAGCGATCGCTTTGTCAATGAAACGCCTGTATTTAATGATGCGTTGCAGGCTTTCCAAGAATACAAACCGTTACGGAATGAATTTTACGGCGAGACGGGCGACCCTCGCACTGCTAACAAACGCCAGTTGTACCGATACAATACCTTCGGTAACGATGCGGCATTATTCACATTAGACTTGCGTTCTTTCCGCGATGCCCCCTTACGAAATATTCCAGAAACTGCCGACGCAGCTACGGTTAACCAGTTTCTAACTGATTCTTTCAACCCCAATCGCACTATTCTAGGGGCAGCACAACTTCAGCAATTCAAGAACGACCTTTTAGCCGCGCAACAAGCTGGAGTGACTTGGAAATTTGTAATGTCAACAGTACCGATGCAACACTTTGGCATTCCGGTGGCGGGAGAACGCTGGGAAAGCTACGCCGCAGAACGTACTGATTTGATGCGATTCATCAATCAAAATAATATTCAGAATGTAGTCTTCGTCACGGGCGATTTTCACGGTACAGTTGTGAATAACATTACGTACCAAGAGGGTGTTGGGCAACCGCAAATTCCTACCGGTGCGTTTGATGTGATGATTGGCCCAGTGGGTATTCAATTAAATATTGGACAAGGGCCATTTGCCGCGCCGTTTGGCCCTGCTACCGTAGTGTTTACGCCGGATGCTTTACTACCACCTTCTGAGAAAGAACGGTATCGAAACTTGGCTACAAGGGCAGAAAAGGACGCTTTTATCAAGAATATCTTAGATACGCGAACGGCTCCCTTGGGATATAGTCCGGTTGGATTGGAGGATTCTAATATCCAGGCAACGCTATTGCAAGGCGGTTATGTAGCAGCCCACACTTACGGCTGGACAGAGTTCAATATCGATCCCCAATCTCAACAGTTGCGCGTTACCACCTTTGGCGTTGACCCCTACACCCAGGCAGAGTTGGAGGCTAATCCTACTGCAATTATTACCAGAGAACCTGCGATCGTGAGCGATTTTCTGGTCAATCCTCAACTATAGTTAACCCATCAAGAATGTAGCAATTCCTCACCCGTTACAATCTTTGATTTAACGGGTGAGGAATTGCTACTAGTATATAAACTGAGCGGTAGCGAATTCTTATTGTTGCCCTAAATGCAACTTAATTTTAGACCGTGATGAAAATGCTGCGGTCAACATATTAACTCAAGTTGCTAGTTATAAAGATTGAGGAGAGAGGGGCTAGGGGCTAGGGGCTAGGGGCTAGGGAAAATAGGGAAAAGTAGTGAATAGTGAATCATTCTTTCATCCCACTACCCATTCCCTACGACCCACTACCATCCCAAATCCTATCACTAGCAACTTACGTTATTAAATAAAGCCATTACTTAACAAAACTTAACAAAAAATTTTTCAGGCAAAATAGCTGCTCTTCAGGCGCATAGAGAGAGCAGAATACGTCATTTTTTGTTATCCCTGAATTAGTAGTAGGGATTTTCCCTTACTTTTTACTTCTGGGTGCTAGACACTAAATATTTAGTTCAAGAACCGATGAATCCAACAGAGGACGATCGCAAAACTAAAGAGCAGTTAATCTCAGAACTCAGAGAACTGCGGGGGCAGATGGCATCTCTTCAGGCGGATTTAGCCGAAAAAGAGCAACAAGTGCAACAATACGAGTATTTGTTCGCTCGCTCTAATCGGGAAGATGCCGAGAAGGAGACTGCATCCCCACAGATTAGCCAAATTCTGGAAAGCATCACCGACGGGTTCTTAGCTTTAGATCGAAATTGGTGCTTTAGTTATTTGAATCGAAAAGCCGAGGAAATGTTGCAGCAAAAGCGAGAAACACTGCTGGGCAAAAATATATGGCAGGAGTTCCCCACCACTGTGACTTCCCCTTTTTACCAGGCTGCTCGACAAGCATTATCAGAAAATACATCTGTTCGTATAGAAGCGATTTATCAGCCGCGCAATACTTGGTTTGAAGCTCATTTTTATCCTTCAGGGTCGGGCATTTCGATTTATTTTCGAGATATCAGCCAGCGCAAACAGTCAGAGGAAGAATTATATCGAAGAGAGCAAGAATTTAAGGCGTTAGTGGAGAACGCGCCGGATATCATCGCTAGGATGGATGAGAAATTGCGCTATACATACGTTAACCGAGCGGTGGAAACGGCTACAGGTCGATCGCCAACTGTCTTGATTGGCAAAAGCCTTTTAGATTTAGGTTTACCGACAGAAATAACCAGTCTGTGGCAAACTAGCGTGCAAAAAGTGTTTGCTACTGGAATAGAGCGTGTTTTCGAGAACGCATTTTCCACTCCTAACGGTATTAGATATTATCAATCCCGAATCGTGCCGGAATTTGCCAAAGATGGTTCAATTTCATCTGTGTTGAGTATTAGTCGCGATATTACCGAGTTCAAGCAAACGGAAGAAGCGCTACGGGAGAGCAACCAAAGATTGGATAGTCTGATTCAAGCTTCTCCTTTAGCAATTATGGCGATGGATCTGGAAGGCAAGGTGAAAATGTGGAGTCCGGCGGCAGAAAAAATCTTTGGTTGGAAGGAAGAAGAAGTTCTTGATAATTTGCCGCCTTTCGTTAGTGATGACCAACAAGAAGAATTCCGGAAATTGCACCAAGTTAAATTGCAGGGAGGACTGCTGACGGGCTTGGAAGTAAGCCGTCAGAAAAAATCGAGACAATTTATTGATATTGCGATTTGGGGTGCGCTGTTACGGGATGGAAAGGGGAAACTGTCGGGGACGATGGCTTTGATTGCTGATATTAGCGAACGCAAAAAAGCACAAAGAGATAAAGAACAAATTCTTCAGCTTTTGGAAAACGAACAAGCACTCCTAGAAGCGATATTGCAGCAAATGCCAGCGGGAGTAATTATTGCTGAGGCTCCTTCCGGCAAGTTAGTGCTGGGGAATAAATTAGTCGAAAAGATTTGGCGTCAGCCTTTCTTAGAAGCAAACAGTATCGAACAATATCGAAATTATAAAAGTTTTTACCCGGATGGAAGACTTTACGAACCACAAGATTGGCCATTAGCTCGTTCGATTAGAAATGGCGAAGTCGTCACGGATGAGGAAATTAATTTCCAAAGGGGGGATGGCAATTTTGGCACGATGCGGGTGAGTTCTACTCCCATTTACAACTATGAAGGCAAAATTATCGCTGGAGTAGTGACTTTTTACGATATTACCGATCGCAAACGAGCCAAGGAAGCGCTGCGAACTAGCGAGGAAAGATTCCGCATTCTGGTTAACTCTATGCAGGATATCGTTTTTACTTTGGATCGAGAACAACGCTACACGGGGGTTTTCGGTTCTTGGTGGGAGAAAACCGGTACTTTACCGGAATCGTGTTTGGGCAGAACTTGCCGCGAAATATTTAGTCCCCAAACGGCGTTGATTCACGAAGCTGCTTATAATCGGGCGCTAGCAGGGGAAACACTTGTTTATGAGTGGTCTTTTGAAAGTAGTGTTGGTATTCAATATTGTCAAACTTCCCTGTCACCGCTGCGAGATGAGTATGGAGAAACGATCGGAGTTGTGGGTGTCGGGCGAGATATTACTCAAATGCGACGTGCGGAAAAAGCACAACGTTTTTTAGCAGAAGCTAGTAAAGTGCTGACTGCTTCTTTGGATTACGAAACGACTTTGAAAAGTGTAGCTCGTTTAGCAGTACCTTATTTAGCTGATTATTGCGCGATTTTCGTGCTGGAAGACGAAAAGCTAATCCGGCAAGTGGCAATTGTTCACAGAGATCCGGCGAAGGAATTGCAGTTGCAAGAACTGCAAAAATATACTCTCGATCCTAATGTTGACACGCCAGTGGCTCAGGTGTTGCGGACTGGGGAATCTTTGGTGGTAGAAGAAGTTTCCGAGTCGTTTTTTGATGGGATTTGCGATGAAACAAATCATTATCAATTGATGCGTTTGCTAGATCCCAAGTCGTTTTTGTTGGTGCCGTTAATTGCGCGGGGGAAGACGCTGGGGGCGATCGCATTTACTTTAACAGAACCAGGTCATCGGTACGAACAAAGCGATTTGGTGTTGGCGGAGGATTTGGCTTCTCGTGCTGCTTTAGCTTTTGATAATGCGCGACTGTACCGCCAAGCAAAACAAGCAAATCAAATTAAAGATGAGTTTTTAGCGATCGTTTCTCACGAACTGCGAACGCCTCTCAATTCTATTTTGGGTTGGGCGACTTTGCTGCGTAATCGCAAATTTGATGAAAGTATGATGGGTAGGGCGCTGGAGACGATCGAACGGAATGCGCGAATGCAAAGTCAGTTAATTGAAGATTTACTGGATGTTTCCCGAATGTTGAGGGGGAAACTTTCTTTAAATTTTCATCCGGTGAATTTGGTAGGTGCGATCGAGGCGGCGATCGAAGTGGTACGCCCTGCTGCCGAAACCAGTAATATTGAGTTGGAATTGTTATTAAACACCACAAATTGTCTGGTTTACGGTGATTTCAACCGCTTGCAGCAAATTGTCTGGAATTTGTTATCGAATGCGATTAAGTTTACTCCTTCTGGTGGGCGGGTGGGGGTGGAATTATCCATCGAAGCCAGTCAGGAAGAATTTGCTAATCCTCAGTCCGCCGTTACTAGGTATGCTCAAATTCAGGTTCGGGATACTGGTAAGGGAATTGACCCCAATTTTTTACCTTACGTATTCGAGCGGTTTCGCCAAGCGGATAGTACTACTACGCGATCGCATGGGGGATTAGGATTGGGATTGGCGATCGTGCGTCATTTGATCGAGTTACATGGTGGTAGAGTCCATGCTGCCAGCGACGGACAGGGACGGGGCGCTACTTTTACGGTAAGTTTACCTCTTATGAAAGAGGAAGCGGGTAGCTTAACAGAGGAAGAAGAGCTTCCTTTCGTTGGCGAGCATCCCCACTGTTTGACTGGTATTAGGGTATTGGTGGTAGATGACGATCCGGATACCCTACATTTTTTAACTGCTGCTTTGACGGAATATCAAGCTCGCGTAACGGCTGTCGGATCGGCTAGGGCAGCATTAGAGGCTATAGAACAGTTTCAGCCAGATGTTTTAATCAGCGATATCGGAATGCCAGATGAGGATGGTTATTCTTTAATCGGTAAATTAAAAAATGCGTGGTCTCAAAAAGGGGAAATGGTGCCGGCAGTGGCTTTAACTGCTTATGCGATGGAAACCGATCGCGTTAAGGTGCTCGATGCAGGTTTTCAAAAGCATTTAGCAAAACCAGTCTCATCGGAAGAGTTAGTGAGCGCGATCGTTGATGTGCTGAAAGTTTTGGGAAAAGGGGATAGGGAGTAGCAGAAAGGGAAAGGTCAGGAGTTTACAGGGTAGAGAATTTACCACTTCACTT
>CAZJJR010000315.1:0-5037 GCA_964546365.1 uncultured bacterium
CAGATTTTATACGATTATTAGGGTCAGTCATAGCAGTTGATTCGACTCCTTAGACAAATAAACAAACCCAAGAAACTGCTAAATCCGCATTAAAAGCAGATTGAACAATGATTTAAAGGTTTATTATTAACGGAAGAACAACTATGGTTGTTCGTTCTGTATAGCTACAATAACTGTTGCGATCGCGTGGTTGGATCTATCTGGAGTTGCGATCGCGTTCCATCAAAAGATTGAATTCACGATAATCTAAAGGATGATAAGCCAGAAAGTACGGGTTTGCAAACAAAGACTTGGTTCGTTAAACTACCTTATTAACTCTCGTAAGTATACTTGGGTGGAATCATCCCGTTATGGGAAAAAGCACTACTTTCAAGTTTCATAGTTTTAACATTTGCTTTTAAACGGGGATTGATTTGGAGGGGTTGCGAGAGAGAAGTGCGATCGCTTCTTCCCAAATGCCTTGCTGCAACATTCAATTGAGCGATATCACTCGATAGCTAAATATCTAATATTTCTTTAATCACATTCTTTAAATCTTTGTCAGCAGGACGTTTGGCAAACTGTTCGTGACTATAAATCCATACAAGTTTAATTACACAAGCAGTAGGATTGACTAAATACATCAATCTGATTTGTCCAGAAGCACCTTTAGAAATCTTAAACTGTAACTTGTGAAAAGTCCATTCTTCAGGTAAATCAATCTTTCCTGGTAAAGGTTCATTACGGGAATTGATGGGATATTGGTCTTCAATCAAAGCTTCTAAAATTTACGTGACAACCTCAACAAAATCAGAACCGTGAATTTTCGCAAGCTTTTTGAAAGAACGCTTGAAATTATCAGAATCTTCAATCGAGAAGGGAGTTGAGCCAGTCACGTACTTCTCCTTTATTAATGCGATTTGATGCTTGTGAATTAGAAGTCTCTTTTAAAACTTCAGACATGACTGGCTCATAAGCAGGATGATCGCGTTCGATCAAATCTAGCTTTTGATAACCTAATGCTTTCATATCTTCAAGTAGAATCGGTTCAGTTGAACTTGCATGAGGTGGCAATCCCTTGCGAGCTTTCTTCCAAGGAAACTCCAAATGAGTCATATCGCTAAGCCGATAGGCGTGGTAGCCACCAAAATATTCCCAAACTTCTTCTAGAATCTCTTTCTTTTCTTGGGGAATTTTTAACAATAATTCTTTATCAGGAATCGGTAATTGGTTAGCTTCAAACTCGCTGTAAAACTTGTAAGCAGGAGGACAAACAGGGCCATATCTCCATGCTTGAATTTGTTCAGCAAACAATGGCTCATCGTACAAAGCCAAATGAATGCTTTGTGCATAATATAGAAGCTTTTGAACTTTCATATTAGTCATTTCAGCTTCTATTCCGTCTTCGTAAGCTTTTATAATGAAGTAGCGAGCTACATTGAGAGAATCGATCATAGTTCAAAACGGCTAGCTAAGTAAGGCTATTTTGGGATTATTTTATAATCTAATATGGACTTATCTTATTATAATTCAAAAGTTTTGATAAAAACACTAATTAATTTGGAATAATCTGAGGAGAAGGCGATCGCATTTTTTGTGGTGATGGGAAGTGCGATCGCGCACCTTACAAAAACTACTACCTAAAACAATTATCTACGAAAAACCAAACAGATAAGCTATGATCCAAATAACAAATAGAATGATTAAGATGATCGGAATTAGGGGAAGGACTACTCTCATTATATTCAGCCTTTTCTGATAAAATTTTAGCTCTTCTTGGAACAGAAGAGCTACTGTCAAACACTAAAAAGCGGATGGAATTTTAGGCATTTGTACCTGAAGAGCGTTGGATAGTTTGAGCCGAACTATCCATAATGCTACCAGCAGTCATAAAGCCAACAGTACCAATAGTTTTCTTTACAGCCTTGTTAGCTTTTTGAACAGCTTCTTCATGGCTTTTTCCACCGTCTCTTGCACCTGCATAAACCCCAGTCCAAATAGTACCAGCTACAGCACCACCAAGGATTGCAGTCGTTACTGGTTCTGCCATAATAACCTCACTTTTGTACAGTTTTGCTTAAATTCGCTCTATCCTAAGCTAGTAAAAGCTGGTTTGTCACCAAGGCAGCACTAGGAATAAAATAGGATTAAGTTAGGAACTTTTGGAACTCATTTTATGGCACCTACACGCGATCCGTTTTCAGAAGCAGCTATTAATTGGAATTTAGAAAGGCTGTATAAAGACCTTAGTTCTGCCAAAGGAAAACCTTTAACACCTGTTGAAGAACTACGTCTACGTGGTTTACTTTGCGGCTATAGTCCGGCTGAAATTGCTGAAAAACTGGATAAAGATATTAAGGGAGTTGGAGTAGACCTGAGTAAGACAATATACAATTACGTTAAAAATCTTCTTGGCAAAAATACCGAAGAAAAGATAGATAACTGGAGAAATATTACACACTGGTTGGAAGAAGCCGGGTATAAAAATCAGGTAGCTTCTGAATATCAGTTAAATGATGGGGTATCGTTGAAGCTTTTGGTTAAACAAGCCAATATAACTCTAGAAAAAAATCAACTGATACTTGATATTAATCTCAGGATAGTAACTCCCACTACTTCAGATTCTACAATATTCCAAGATATACAAGTACAAAGTCCAGAAACCAACGGGAAAGAATAATATCGCAAAGTGGGCGAGAAATTCAATCATGCTAGATCCGAAAGAGTTTGGTGAAATTCTAAGCAAGCATTTTGCAGAAGTTACATCTGAGCAGTTTTTAGCGAATCTAAAAAAATACTGCCCGGAAATTTTTGATGGTGTTCTTGGATCGGAAATATCTCAGTCTGAGACAGATGAATCAAAAGATGAATTGGAGGAAAAGGCAGCAACGGCTTAAAAATTATCGCCGGGTGGGGAATGTTTATTTTGGTGGGGTGAGGTGCGATCGCCCTATCCCAATAATCTCACAATCTCATTCAATACATCTGCCAACATAGGCGCGTTTGATGAAATTACATTCTCTTCACTGCCATCATGTTTATGATGCGGATAATTAGGCAGATTGAGTTTTTTATGATGTTCCACGTTGTCATAGCGAAAAATCAGATTTTTTGAGACATCCATGTACTGATATGAATACATTTCACGGCTGATAGTCGTTTCAACATTTATAAACTCACGCAAATAAAGTATTGAACCATCTGTTAAGTTGATTACACCACTAATAAAACCTTCTGACTCGCCTCTTTTTTCAGGTATGAGGTTGAACGACTGTACTAATGTACAGGATTCAATTACCTCCCTAAGTTGCTGGAAATAGTTTTCAATTAACAAACTCAACCCCCCTTAATTTATTTACTTTGTCGTCTAGCATTTTCAGCATTCGAGATTCTCCAACCCACTCATCAAATTCCATATCTAATCGATGTTGAAGTTCATCATTTTCAAAGCGTCGCAGAAACTCTTCTGTAGACATTTGATATTTGCTTTCAAATTCTTGAAGGCGTTCTTCAGTCCGTCGGATACCATCTTTAAGTGATGCAATTCTTTTTGACAATGCTTCCTCTATGAATTGCTTTAACGAGTCTGGATACTCGCAAATAATCTTTAGTTCTGCCATATTAACCTCTCGATCGTTATCGGTATTTTCATTATACAGGACAGTTAAACAACCATGAAAAATACCACGCTATCTCAACAAGTTCATAATCTCATTCAAGACATCTGCCAGCGTAGGCGCATTTGAGGAAATTACATTCTCTTCACTGCCATCATGTTTATGATGCGGATAATTTGGCAGATTCAATTTTTTGTGGTGTCTCGTATTATCATAGCGAAAAATCAAATTACTAGACGCATCCATGTAATGATATGAGTACATACCTCGTTCTATTGTTGTTTCAACATACGCAAATTCACGGAAATGAAGAAAGAACCATCTACGAAGTAGATAGTGCCAATGATGAAGCCTTCATGTGTATCGCGTTTTTCAGGTAAAAGATTGAATGATTGTACGATATTACAGTTTTCAATCAATTCACGAAGCTGCTGGAAATAGGTTTCAATCAACAAATTCAATACCTTCTATTTTTTCTTTTTTCTCACGCAAATGGGCTAACATCCAAGCTTCTCCAATCCACTCATCTAAATCCAGAGTTTCTGGGAATTCATCATTTTCATAACGACGCAGAAATTCTTCCGTAAGTAATTGATACTTAGCTTCAAATTCCCGTATCCGTTCTTCAGTTCGACGAATACCAGCTTCAAGCGATCGCAGTTTTTCTGCAAGTGCGCTTTCAACGATCGATTTTAATGAATCTGGATACTTGGATCTAATCTTGAGTTCAGCCATATTATCCTCATAAACTAATGATATGTAAGGTGGGCTTTTGCCCACCTTACTACTAATTAAGCGCTGAAGTATTTCGCGAATGGGTGATAGGTGATAATCGCAGTAGTAGATTGTTCGGGATAAAGTTGTTCGCTTTCATCCATATAAAGGTTGATGCGATTTGCACCCAACAATTCCAACTGTTTATACTGATCTTGAATATTCGGACAAGCCGGATATCCAAAACTATATCGAGAACCGCGATAACGCTGTGCAAGCATATCCCGAATATTATCGGGTTCTTCACTAGCAAAACCCAACTCGCGACGAATGCGGGCGTGTAGCCATTCCGCCAAAGCTTCCGCAGTTTGCACCGCTAAACCATGAAAATACAAATAATCGGTATATTGATTATCTGCAAACAATTTCTGGGCAAACTCAGTGGCAATATTCCCCACAGTTACCGCTTGCATCGGAAACACATCAATATGCCCAGTTTCCACAGGTGCAAAGAAATCGGCAATGCACAAACGGCGCAAAGACTTTTGACGCGGGAAGTTGAATGTAGCAACTTGTTTTTTCTGCGCGTTCTTCCATTCCTCTGCATCGTAGATATGCAGTGAATTTCCTTCAGCTTGACAGGGGAAATAACCGTAAACTACTTGAGGATGCAATAATTTTTCCTCAATTATTCGGTGTTTCCACTGTTCTAAAATAGGATAAACCT
>CAZJJR010000315.1:5057-6724 GCA_964546365.1 uncultured bacterium
ATCGTATTCTTCCCTTGACTGTTCTTTTGGTTTGCGGAATTGCCATTGCCCAGCAATCAAAGCTTGCAAATCAAGATACCAGAAAATCTCTTCTAAAGAGATATCTTCCGGCTGCAAAATTTGCGTTCCCCAGAAAGGCGGCGTTGGGCGATCGATCTCCACTGCAACAGCCTCAGAACGCTTGGTATCAACCTCTTGCGGTTCCTTGACTGCAACATCACCATTAGACTCACTAACAGATTTTTCTTCAATCTGCGTTAATCTGCGTGCATCTGCGGTTTCATTCAAAAATCCCTGCAAATCATCCCAATTACCAGCAGATTTTGCAGGCATCAATTTATCCATGAAATGCAAATCTGCAAACGCATCTTTGCCGTAAATCACTTTACCTTTGTAGGTATTCTGACAATCTTCATGGACGAATTTCGGAGTCAGCGCCGCACCACCTAAAATCACCGGAACGGTAATTCCCCTTTCGTTAAATACCTCCAGGTTTTCTTTCATAAATGCAGTGGATTTCACCAACAAACCACTCATCGCAATGCAATCGGCTTTATGCTGTTGGTAAGCTTCAATGATGTTATCAACTGGCTGTTTAATTCCCAGGTTAACAACTTTGTAGCCGTTATTGGAAAGGATGATATCAACGAGGTTTTTACCAATATCGTGAACATCACCTTTTACAGTTGCAATTACCACAGTTCCCTTCGCATTGTTACCCGCTTCTTGCTTTTCCATGAAAGGTTCTAGATAGGCGACGGCTGCTTTCATTGTTTCGGCTGATTGCAATACGAAAGGTAATTGCATTTGTCCCGATCCAAACAATTCGCCAACAACTTTCATGCCATCTAACAAGAAGGTATTGATAATATCGAGAGGACGATATTTTTCTAGCGCTTTTTTCAGTTGTTCTTCTAAACCGATGCGTTCGCCGTCGATGATATGTTGCTTGAGACGTTCTTCAACAGGGAGATTGTTGTCTTCGCTGCGATCGCGTTTCGTCGTCTTCCCTTCAAACAGCTTAGTTAACTCTGCCAAAGGATCGTAAACGCACACATCCCCATCAAATTGCCGTTCGTCGTAAATCAATTTTCGACAAACTTCTTGATGTTCCGGTTCAATTTTCGCTAAGGGCAAAATCTTGCTGGCGCTAACAATTGCGGCATCCATTCCAACTGCCATTGCTTCGTGCAAAAACATGGAATTCAACACAACTCTCGCCGCCGGATTTAAGCCGAATGAAACGTTAGAAACGCCAAGCAAAATATGACATTTGGGTAACTCTTGACGGATGCGACGGATAGATTCAATTGTAGCTTTTCCGTTCGCCCGATCTTCTTCAATTCCGGTAGAAATTGGTAATGCTAAAGTATCGAAAAAGATTTCTTCCGGCGGGATACCATATTCTACAGCTTGGCGATAGGCGCGTTGGGCAATTTGAAACTTTTTCTCTGCCGATCGCGCCATTCCATCTTCATCGATCGTACCAATTACTACGCCAGCACCATACTTTTTCGCTAACTCCAAAACCTTAAAGAAACGCGGTTCGCCATCTTCATAGTTTGTCGAGTTAAGTATACACTTACCTCCGGCAACTTTCAGACCAGCCTCCATTTTTTCCCATTCGGTCGGGTCTAGCATCAGCGGCGAGGGTACGTTTGTTACTA
>CAZJJR010000316.1:0-6712 GCA_964546365.1 uncultured bacterium
AAAGGGGGCAGGGGAGCAGGGGGCAGGGGAGGGGAACGGGGAACGGGGAAAGGAAAATTTGTGACTACTGACTCCTGAATTCTGAATTCTGAATACTGAATTGAAGACTCCTGACTCCCAACTTCAGACTTCATCCTTCAGACTTCATCCTTTTTAAGGTTTTAGTACTACAATGCAGCAAAAGTTCAACACTTTTAAACTAAAAACGTACAAAGGTCAAGCATCATGGGTGATAATGGGCGCGTGCCAGTTGGCATTATCGGCGCTTCAGGTTACGGCGGCGTGCAACTGGTCAGACTCCTACTCGAACATCCAGGAGTTGAACTGGTTTATTTAGGTGGCGAAAGCAGCGCAGGGAAATCTTTTTCGGACTTGTATCCCCACATGGGGCCGTTTGTTGACTTGACGATCGAACCGATCGATTTAGAAAACATTGCCTCTCGATGTCAAGTTGTCTTTTTATCCCTTCCCAATGGTTTAGCTTGCCAGATGGCACCAACTCTGTTGGAAAAAGGATGCAAAGTTTTAGACTTGTCTGCCGATTATCGGTTTAGCGAGATTGAAACTTATACTCAATGGTACGGAGGCGATCGCAAAGACAAAGAAATCGCGGGATCGGCAGTTTATGGATTACCGGAACTGTATCGCGATCGCATTGCGGCTGCTCAACTCGTCGGATGCCCCGGTTGCTATCCAACCGCTAGTTTGTTGGCGCTTTCTCCGCTACTCAAACAAGGGCTGATTTTGCCCGAAACCGCCATTATCGATGCCAAATCCGGCACTTCCGGCGGTGGAAGACAAGCCAAAACCCATCTATTGTTAGCAGAAGCAGATAATTCTTTAGGAGCCTACGGAGTTGCCCGCCATAGACATACGCCAGAAATCGAAGAAATCTGTAGTGACTTAGCCGGACATCAAGTACAAGTGCAATTTACTCCCCACCTAATTCCGATGGTGCGGGGAATTTTATCTACCGTCTATGCCACCCTTAGAGACCCGGGGCTAGTGCGAGAAGACTTAATTACTATCTATAACGCCTTCTATCGCAACGCTCCTTGGGTAAAAGTATTGCCTGGTGGCGTGTACCCTCAAACCAAATGGGCTTGCGGTACTAACCTTTGTTACATCGGTGTGGAAGTCGATCCCCGTACCGATCGCGTAATCGTGATGTCCGCTATTGATAACTTAATGAAAGGTCAAGCAGGGCAAGCAGTTCAATGCTTGAACCTAATGATGGGATGGGACGAAACTTTGGGCTTACCCAAAATGTGTTTCTATCCTTGATACTTCCCGATCGCCTACACATAGATATTTAAGAAGATACTTCGGGACAGGTTAAAACCGCGTCCCGAAGTATCTTCTTAGCTGACCAAAATTGATGGGTTTCAAGCCCCGCCGTTCGACGGCGGCTGTTGTGTTAGAATTTTGGCGTAGTGTTTTTCCACGTCAAATGATTGTTTTAGAGTTTAAAGCAAAAGGAAAAACAACTCAATACAAAGCCATAGATGAGGCGATAAGAACGGCTCAATTTGTTCGCAATAAGTGTCTCCGTTACTGGATGGATCACCCAGGTGTAGGACAAAAAGAGCTATATCGTCACAATACGGCATTAAGGGCTGAGTATCCATTGGTAAAAGCTTTAAACTCTCATGCCTGCCAAGTCGCAGTCGAAAGGGCTTATACGGCAATTGCTCGGTTTTACGACAACTGTAAAAAATCAGTTCCAGGTAAAAAGGGGTATCCACAGTTTAAGAAAAATAACCGTTCAGTTGAATATAAAACCTCTGGATGGTCGCTGTCTGAAACGAGGAAACAAATCACTTTTACTGACAAAAAAGGGATTGGCAAGCTGAAACTCAAAGGAACGTGGGATTTAAACTTCTACCAAATAGAACAGATAAAGCGTGTGAGATTGGTTCGTCGTGCTGATGGCTACTATGTGCAGTTTTTAGTAAAAGCTGATGTCAAAGTAGAGATTAAACCGACTGGTAAAACTGTTGGATTGGATGTGGGAATTAAAGAGTTTTACACCGATAGCAACGGACATACAGAACCTAATCCAAGATTTTATCGAACAAGTGAGAAACGACTGAAATTCTATCAACGCCGTGTTTCTCGTAAAGTTAAAGGCTCTACTAATCGTAAGAAAGCCATTAAAAGACTAGGCAGGACTCATCTTAAAATAAGTAGGCAACGTGAGGAACACGCCAAGAGACTGGCGCGTTGCGTAATCAGGTCTAACGACTTTGTAGCTTACGAAAATTTAAGAGTCAAGAATTTAGTGAAAAACCACTGTCTTGCCAAGTCGATTAATGATGCTGGTTGGTATCAGTTCAGAAAATGGTTAGAGTATTTTGGGACGAAGTTTGGTCGGGTAACTGTTGCGGTTAATCCTGCTTACACTTCACAGCAGTGCTCTAATTGTCGTGCAGTAGTCAAAAAATCTTTGTCTATGAGAACCCATGCTTGTCAATGTGGTTTTTTGTTAGATAGAGATTGGAATGCAGCAATCAATATTCTGAATCTAGCCTTGGGTACTACGGGTCACGTAGGAACCCGGATCTTAGATCCGAACGCTTCAGGAGATTCGACCTCTACTCACATTGGAGAAATCCTGTGTGAGCAAGTTGGGTCTGTGAATGAAGAATCACCGCCCTAAAAGTGCGGTGAGTGTCAATAAAAGAACATCTCCTCTTGCCACCTAACTAATTCTCCTCAGATGCCAGCATTGCTTCCATACTAAGCCAGTCCTCATCACTTGCCGCTTCCCATGCCAAAAATTCTTCCTCCATCTGATTTGGTATCTGCATTAGCAAAGGAGTAAGCAGCGCTACAATCTCTTTACTTAGGGAATGTCCATGCGTCTGCGCTTGTTGTGCGATCGCCTGATATAACTCGATCGGCAAAGTCACTTGTGTATCTATTGTCTGAGAAGTATCCATAGGATTTGTAAAGGATGAAGTATGAAGGATGAAGGGTGAAGGATGAGGTAGGAAGAATAAAAATTAACTAATTTTTTACATAGCCCTATCTCCTACTCACCCACTCACCCCTTCCTTACTATCTTGGCCCTAAACCAACCGCGCCAGCATAAATTGCTTGGTCGCCTAATTCCTCTTCAATTCGTAGCAGACGATTGTACTTAGCGACTCGTTCGCTGCGACACAGAGAACCTGTTTTGATTTGTCCGGCGCGAGTGGCTACTGCTAAATCCGCGATCGTAGTATCTTCAGTTTCGCCGGAACGATGGCTGATTACTGATCGAAATCCATTGCGAGTTGCCAGATCGATGGTTTCTAGAGTTTCGCTTAAAGAACCAATTTGATTGAGTTTAATCAAAATGGCATTACCTGCTTTCATTTCGATGCCTTTTCGCAACCGAATGGCATTGGTAACAAATAAATCATCGCCTACTAACTGAACTCGCGAACCTAACTTTTCCGTTAGCAGTTTCCAGCTATCCCAATCTTCCTCGTGTAAACCATCTTCGATCGAGACAATGGGGTATTGTGAAGACAGTTTTGCCAGATAATCAATTAACTCGCTAGGGGCGTGGGCAGAACCTTCATAGACGTACTTGCCATCTTTGTAGAACTCGCTAGCTGCCACATCTAGCGCTAATGCCACTTGTTCGCCCGGTTTGTAGCCAGCTTTATCGATCGCGGCTACCAATAATTCTAAAGCAGCTTGGTTTGACTCCAAATTCGGAGCAAAACCACCTTCATCACCTACGCCAGTCAGCAAACCTTTGTCATCTAGCACTTTGCTCAAAGAAGCAAACACTTCTGCTCCCCAGCGTAGCGCTTCTTGGAAAGAAGTTGCGCCGATCGGCACGATCATGAATTCTTGGAAGTCCACGTTATTAGCAGCGTGGGCACCACCGTTAATTACGTTCATTAACGGTACTGGTAACAAATTCGCCAATGGGCCACCCAAGTAGCGATAAAGTGGCAGGGTAAGGGCGGCTGCACTCGCCTTGGCAGCTGCTAAAGAAACAGCCAGGATCGCATTAGCTCCCAGATTAGATTTATTTTGAGAACCATCTAAATCGATCATCGTGCGATCGATCAACTCCTGGTTAACCGCATCCAACTGTAACAACTCAGGAGCAATTTTCTCTTTAACATTCTCTACCGCTTTGAGGACGCCTTTACCTCCATAACGGTTTTTATCTCCATCCCGCAACTCGTGGGCTTCAAAAGTACCTGTAGAAGCACCGCTGGGAACTTGCGCCAATCCCATCACGCCGTTAGCCAGATGGACTTCCGCTTCTACCGTCGGACGCCCGCGAGAATCGAGGATTTCTCTTGCTTGAATAAATTCAATTGCAGTGTCTAATGTGTCAGTCATGGATTTAACCTCTATTGGGACTGATGGCAATTCACTCCAGCCCGATAGTTAAGCATAGATGTTTCATTGCCAATTACAAAACAGATTAAAAATATCTACTGATTTGGGTAGTTGTTTTGAAGGATGAAGGATGAAGGATGAAGTATGAAGGCTGAAGGCTGAAGTCAGAATTCAGGAGTCAGAAGTCAGGAGTCAAGAAGTTAGAGTTACAAAATTTCCCTCTTTCCCCGTTTCCCCTTTCCCCGTTTCCCCCTTTCCCTTTCCCTTTCCCTCTTCCCTAAAATGGTAAACAGTCAAAGAATAGGGAGTTAATCATGCGGCTGCTACACACGATGCTTCGGGTAGGCAATTTGGAAGAATCTCTCAAGTTCTATACGGAAGTGCTAGGCATGAAGTTGTTGCGCCAGAAAGATTATCCAGATGGGAAATTTACTCTCGCTTTCGTGGGATATGGCGATGAGTCGGATCACACGGTTTTGGAACTAACCTACAACTGGGGCGTCGATAAGTACGACTTGGGTAATGCCTACGGCCATATTGCGATCGGCGTTGATGATATTTACGCCACTTGTAACGAAATCAAAGCGCGTGGTGGTAAAGTAGTTCGGGAACCAGGGCCAATGAAACACGGTACTACGGTGATTGCTTTTGTGGAAGACCCCAGTGGCTACAAAATAGAACTGATTCAACTGGGTACGCAAGGCCATAACAGCGAAAAGCAGGAATCAAAACAGGAACTCCTGACAAAATAAGTGAAACGATTAAATAGATTGGTTTTATCTATTGGCAGCTGGGGTATGATTACCCTGGCTTTGCCTTTTCAGGTAGCTGCTCTAAACTTGGAGAAAGTGGGAGAAGGGGATAATTTCCCATGCCCGGTACCCGATGAACTCTGCCCAGATGCTAGCTGGGAATCTCTCACTTCGGTTTCTGAGTTATCCGAGTTACAGCCAACGGATTGGGCTTATCAAGCGTTGCAATCTTTCATACAACGTTATGGATTAATCAGTGGTTATCCGGATGGCACGTTTCGGGGTAATCGCGCGATGACGCGATACGAATTTGCAGCAGTGCTGAATGGAGTTTTGGAAAAAATTGAGAGTTTGAGAAGTAATGGTAGCAGTAATCAAATTAGTGAAGAAGATTTGATTACTCTGCGCCGTTTGCAAAGAGATTATCGTTTAGTTTTAGAAGATTTGCGATCTCGCACTTCTGCCCTGGATACTACTGTCACTCAATTGGAAGCGCAAAATTTCTCTACTACTAGCAAACTGCAAGGGGAAGCAATTATTGCTTTGACTGATGGGAATCATGCCAGCGCTACAATGGTTTCTCGCGTTCGGTTAAATCTGATCGCCAGTTTTAAACCGGGGGATTTTTTATTCACTCAGTTGGAAGCTGGCAATAATGGGGGAGATGCGGTTAGTCGCGCCCATCAACAAGAGCAAAATTTATTAGGAACAGAAGGCATTTTGGCTGATGGGGGTGGACTCGATTACATTGAAGTTGAACCCCAAGTGCGATTAAATCGTTTATATTATGCGTTTCGTCCGCAAAGGGATATTGCGATCGCATTTGGTGCAAAAATGCACCCAAGAGATTTTATCGATCGCAATCGTTTTGCCAATAACGAAGCCGTTGACTTTAGTTCTAGCTTTTTTATTAATAATCCCTTGATCGTACAGAATCAGATTGACCGATTCGGTGGTGCTGGGGCTGCTCTAGCATGGAATTTGGGGGGCGGAGCATTTACTTTGCGATCGCTTTATATTGGGGCTGATGCTAATTTAGTCGATCGGGGTTTGTTTGGAGATTCCTACCAAGGCAGTGTAGAACTGGAATACTCGCCCAGTAAAAAATTTGCTCTCCGCTTGCAATACACCAACGCAGAAATTAACAATACGGATATCCAAGCTGGTGGTATCAATTTAGAATTAGCCCTTAACCGCAACTTAGGGATCTTCGCTCGTTACGGCTACGGCAAATATCAAGGATTCAACACCTTATTATCCACCGATTTAGACCTGCACCCCCATACCTGGGCAGCAGGCGTAGCCCTTCGCAATTGGCTGATTCCGGGAACGATCGCGGGTTTGGCAGTGGGTCAACCTTTTGTAGAATCAAATTTGGGTGATGCCAGCCAAACTAACTTTGAGGCATTTTATAACTTAGCCCTCAATGACAATTTCAGCGTTACCCCATCATTGATATTAGTGACGAACCCCAATAACAACAGTGCTAACGATACAGTTTGGCAGGGCACTCTCCGCACGGTGTTTCAATTTTAGGTAGTGGGATGGGGAGATGGGGGGATGGGGAGATGAAATAATTGTTTGAATCCTGAATTCTGACTCCTGAATTC
>CAZJJR010000317.1:0-373 GCA_964546365.1 uncultured bacterium
TGACGCTCTACCAATTTCCTTTGATTTTTTATCAATTAATACTGGAAGCACTCCCACGATTTTGTCGGTAAAAGGTGCATCTGAATATGCGATCGCAGTTAAACCAATATCAGAATTTCTACCAAAGTGGCATCGCTTAGTTGAGCAAGTTAGCGAGCAACCTTCACAACCGATTTCTTTAGGAATTGTCGGTGGTGGTGCTGGTGGCGTGGAACTAGCATTAACAATGCAAGCAGGGTTGCATCGGGTTTTGCAAATGGCTCAACAACCTTTATCAAATTTGCAAATTCATTTATTTGAACGCAGTGCAGAATTAATGGAAAATCATCATCGATGGGTGAAGCGTCTCATGAAATAATTGCTTACCCGTCGA
>CAZJJR010000317.1:427-646 GCA_964546365.1 uncultured bacterium
TTGTCAGATGCGAATCTGGGTTGGTAGTGAAATGCGATCGCCTTTTTTGGGTAACTCAAGCATCTGCACCGAATTGGCCGAAAAAATCGGGATTAACCACAGATGAATCTGGCTTTATCCTCGTAAATAATAACTTGCAATCTGTTTCCCATCCTCATGTATTTGCGGCTGGCGATATTGCCACGATTGAAAATAATCCTTGTCCGAAAGCGGGAGTAT
>CAZJJR010000317.1:722-6662 GCA_964546365.1 uncultured bacterium
CACTCGAACCTTATTATCCTCAAAAACGATATCTTAGTTTGATCGGCACTGGTGATGGTTCTGCCGTTGCTTCCTGGGGAAAATTCGGATGGGAATCGCCTCTTTTGTGGTATTTAAAAGATTCGATCGATCGTCGATTTATGGCGCAATTTGAAAAATTAGGTAGTGAATAGAGACTAGTGAGTTGCAAAGAAACCCGGTTTCTTGAAGAAACCGGGTTTCTGAACGGCGCATTAAACATTCAATTATGCTGTAGGAACACGGCATTATTAAATAAGTTTGTAGTGAGGACTTCAGTCCTCAGAATAAGGACTAAAGTCCTTACTACAAACGGATGATTTTTACTGAAAATATCGATTTTTCACATATTCTTTGAAAATCGGATTCAAACTAAAAAAAGTTGTCTTCCCCTCTTCTTTCCCTTCTAATAAAAACCGCTTTCCTAGCGACTGTATCCCATTCACTAAATCCGATGCCGATAACTGCATTACTTTCAAAATCTGTGGCAATGCCACAGGTTTATTTTCTTTGGCAAGCTGCATCATGATAGCGATTTCTTGATGGGTTAACCGCTGAAATTGTTGCTCTAATTGTGCTTGCAATGATTCGTCTAATATCGGCGCATCGCATTGCAAAAAGTCAGCAACGCTACCACCGAATAACTCTTGAATGGTGCTAGCAGTAAATTCTAACCAAAGCGGATTACCTTGATAAATATTAATTAAAGTTTCCCAATCTTCTTCATCTGATAATTGATATGATTTGAGGATTTCTTTCGCTGCTACTCCTAAACTGCCTAAAACTAATGTTTTTACGTAGTTATTATTTTTTTCTAATTTAGCAATCTCTCTAGGTTTTTCCCAACTGTTGATTAATAAACAGCTATTGTGATTTACTTCGGCAATTAGTTTAAAAAATAATTGATAGTCTTCATATCCGCTTTTATATTGTCCGGCTAGTTGTCTGCTGCTATAAAGCATTTGGATGTCATCGAGAATAATTAAACAGCGATACTGACGAAAGTTGTTGATGAGTTGGGATATTTGCGCTTCGATGTTTTGAGGGATTTCTGTTTGCTGGGGAAAGATTTGCAATAAGTTGGTGAGTGTGGCGTTGAGTGTTGGGGAGAAGCGAAGACTGCGATAGATTATGTAGTGGAAGTTGGTTTTGATTTGTTCGATTAGTCGAAGTGCTAAGGTGGTTTTACCGATTCCGCTGATTCCCAGAAGTGCGATGAGGCGACAGTTTTGTTGTAATATCCAGGTTTCGAGGGTGGTGAGTTCGGGAATGCGATCGTAGAAGTTGAAAATTTGGGCTGCGTCGCCTAAGTCGATGTGGGGTTGTGTTGGGGTTTGTTGGGGTTGTTGGGTGACTGGTGGAGATTGAGATGTTTGTTGCGGACAAATGTTGACATTACCAATTCTTAAAATATTTTTTCCAAAAGGTGATGCAAAATTTGATAGTAAAGATTGTTCTACTTTAGCTCTAAAACTTGATTTACTAACTCGTTCTCCCAGTACATCTGAAAGAATTTTCCATAATTCTGAAGCAACATCCCTAATGTGACCTTCACTTGTATGAGTTTCTTCTGCAATTTTCCAGTATTTTTGGCCTTGTAGAGTACCCCGCAGAATAGCTTCTTGCAAATAGTCTAAGTGTTCCCCTGTTTTAGTGAAAACTAGCTCGTCTGCAAGGTGTATAATTTCCGAAATGTCCATAAATTAGAATAAATTTCGCCTCTTCAGTATTGTATCCGATCTTTCTGACAATTCTGACAAATTTGGCCCATTAAACTGCCGACATTTCCGACTGACACCTAAATTAGCATTTTCCTAATATGGAAGAACTAAGCAATCTTGGTAAGAACATCTTCCTGGTGAAGTTCAAAACTGAATGAGGTAGTTATGGCTAAAAAGAAAATTGGTGAAGTTAAAACACCATCCGGTTCTACACCCTATGAAGTTTATTGGGATAAGGATACTGGTGAAGTATATGTTGCTAGAGAGTTCGCTGGTAAAGCCTCATCTGAGAGTGAAGCTTTACGTAAAGCTGATTATTACGCAAGCACAGGTAGAAGACTCCAATAGAATTGAATAGCTTCTTGGTTATTTCTTTTCTTATTTACAACCAAGAATTTCATAAATTTTAGGAAGAAACGCACATATTTTATTCCCTCATTAATCATTTTAATTTACTCAGGAGTAAATCTATGCCTAGTGAATTTGAAGCTGAATATCAAGCAGATCAAAATCGATATAAAGAAATGACAAACCAAGCAACTGATTTACGAAATCAAGCAATCGAAAATTATAAAAACAAAAACTATGAAGAGGTTATAGATATTTGCCTAAAGTTTTTGGCACTAATACAAAAACTTCCCCAAAAAGCTCTTGAACTATATTGTCAAGTTGATTGTGAAATATATAATGGAGAATTAGTTATATACACAGCATCAATTTTAAATCTTCTCCATTTAATTTACTATAAACAAAACAGAGTGTTGGAAGCTTTAGTCTGTATTCAGAAAGCTAATAAAATTATTCAAAAATATAAATTAGTAAATTCTGACAAAGCCAAAAACTGGATTGAATATAGGATGTTGCTTATGTCTATTGAAGATATTTATTTGGAACTCAAACCCAGTTTAAATAGTTGTCTAGATGAATATAAAAAACTTAATTTGTTGAATAATAATTTAGAAATAAATAGAGATTTTGTTTTAAGCAAGTATCCTACCTTCGATTCTAAAAACTTTAGTTATTTAGAAAATTATTATCCTTTACTTTTACAAAGAAAATTAGGTTATGATAATAACTTATCTTCTCAGTCTTCAAGTTGTTTTATTGCTACAGCAGCTTACTCAACTTCCACACACCCAGACCTCGATACATTCCGCAATTTCCGGGATGAAAAACTCTTAACTAATCCCCTTGGAAAACCGCTAGTCAACCTCTATTACCAACTCAGCCCTAGCGTAGCGCAATATGTGGAAAAACAACCAGCAATCAAAAGCTTTGTGAAACATAGACTAGAGCGTTTAGCTCAGTGGATGCGTAACCAAGGAGTTAAAAACTAGTAAACTAACGGGACTTAGACAGAATTTAGCTTAAAAACAGGCTCAAACCCAGTCGCCAAGGGATGTTGAGGTCGATTTTTAGTTTTCCTTGCTACGACTGGGTTTGAGCCTAATATACCCCTTTCGATCTAAAACCCTTGCCCAGAGAGGAATACAGGTCGATTTAAGCCCACAGTTTGTCTAAGTCCCGCTAAGGAGAAAATAACATGGCAACTACACCTGTAAAAATGTCAGATATTAGAGTTCCCAAGAGAAGTGAACTAAATGAGGGAAAAATACGCTCAATAGAAAAGTCTCCTGACTCTATCGAAAGCTTAATTCATAGCAAAACAGATCCGATCGCACTCAACAAGGGTAAACCTCCTTACGAAGTATATAGTGGCAGACATAGAGTTTATGTAGCTGCTCAGAAGGTAATTAAGGTAATCCCCGCAATTTTTACTTAATAAGCGAGCGATCGCACATTTCCATCTTCCCCAAAAATGCGATCGGTCTCAAACTCTCTCCAATCTGACGGAAACTGCCCTAGAATTTGATATCTCTCCATTCCTTTGCTTCTGTAAAACGTTTCAAATGTTTGGTATTCGTTGAAGCAATTACAATGTACTGACCCGGACTTTCTGCTTGGAGAACTTTAGCTTGAGCGCAGATAATCATATCTGCATCAATATTTTTATTATCTGCGGTTTGAATTCCTTGACTGTGCGCTTGCGCCCACAAATTAGCGGCTTCTTTCAGGACAATTTTAGTTAGCGGTAAAAGTCAATAACTTCTAGGAGAATGTCTAAATTTTGTATACCTTGGACTGCTGTGTTAGTCAAAGACGCTAATAGCAAACCTCGTCTAACTTCATAGTCACAAATATCAGAAGTTATAACATATACACTTCTAGCAAGTAAACCATAAAGCCAGTTTTTACACTCTCTCGCCTCGCCAGTATTATTTGGAGAAGCAACTAAACCAAGTATTCCCGTGTCTAAAAAAACAATCATTCTTTACTGTAAAGCTTATGTCCCGGCATTCGCGCATTATCCACAATTTCTTTGAAAGATTCAAAGTAACTTTCTCTTTGCGTTGATTCTTCTTCCGTAACTTCTTCTTCTATCCAGCTTTTCAAAAGTCTCATTGCCGCCAGATTTTTTTGTAATTGTTCTGCTTGTGTTTTTCCTCTGTGCTTTAAAAAAGGTGTTAAAGAATTACTCATTGTTTTAAATGGGTATATACAATTAAAATGTAATAGCTATTATATCACTTATTTTCCTTAATTGTCAAAACTGTTTGCGGTAACAAAATAGGTAACTATTGCGTGCATTTTATCTGCTTTATTGAGCAAAACTACAATAAAGCCTGTATCAGCTACGGGTGGTTTTATTTCGATTCCAACCAGATTTTTCAGTGATTTCCTGTTGTAAAATTTCTTCCGATTTAGTAGCCAGGTCGGGCGAACCGCAAAATAAACCCACTAATGGATCGGCACTGTTTTGATTAGATACCATTTTTTGAGCTACTACCTGCTGACGAATTAAGGCTGCTAAATATTCTAATAGCTGCAGTTGCTCATTAAGAGTGAGACGGTCAACTTGATTTATCACATATCACATCATTATAAGTAGCCATAGAATTGATTTACGGAGTTACATTCATTATTATAAGTACTATCTTAATTGTGCGATCGCACATTTCCATCTTCTCCGAAATGCGTTGGTGTAGCCTGCCGTAGGCATATTGCGCTGTTCCCCACCGATTTATTAGTTTAATTACTTGGATTTTCTCCCTGATTTTGCTGATTTATTAACAGGTCGAGAAGGCGATTTGTTTCAGTTCTCAACCCAATAATTTCAGCTTGCTGTTGGTTAAAAATTTCCTGTTGCCGTTCGATATTTGCCTGCATTCGATCCATTCTTTCAAATAATTGATCCCGTTCTTCCTTTGCCTCTACCGCTGCATTAGCTAAAGCTAGAATAGCACGAGCATTACTTTCTATCAGGCGATCGTGATTTCCTACCATGCTTGCCAAACTATCTATCTTGACACCGATATTCTCTACGGTAGCAGCTAAACGATCTAATCTCTCATCATCCCAGCGTTCTGTATTCATATTTTTGTCTTTACTTTAGTAATTTTATTTGAATTATATAGCCATCCTATTTGAGTAATTAACCCCACCCTAGCCCTCCCCTTGGTAAGGGGAGGGTTGGGAGGGGTCTAGTTTTTCGCAATTCATTTAGGATAAAGTAAAAGTGACGGCAATCTTAGGCAGGGCGGGTAAGATAAGCGAGTAAAACGGTTATATATCAAGCACTCTAATTAAACCCGCCCCTACAAATCTACCTTCGTTTTTTCGCACCTACCTACTTAATATTAATCAGCCAAAACTTGTCCTTTGGTTTCGATCGTCCAAGGTATCAAACTAATTCCCAGTAAGGGAACAAAACCAACCCAAAACAAGCTGAACGTTCCACCAGATAAAGGATTTGAGCCGTGCGAAGACAGATAGCCCAACCAAAAAGGGCCGATCGCAGCTACTACTCGGCCAGCATTGTAACAAAAGCCAGAACCAGTTGCTCGCAGTCTAGTCGGGAACAGTTCCGGTAAGTAGTAAGCGAAACTACCAAAGACGCCGAAAACAGTTGATCCCAAGAAAAATAACGAATAAATAAATATTTCCGGCGGTATTGGTAGCCCGAAAATAATCATAATCGCAGCCGAAGAGAGAAGAAAGTAAAGGGAAAACATCACTCGACGCCCTAAAAATTTAGCGGCGGGTACTGTCAGCAACGTTCCGATTAAAGAACCTAAGTTGAGGGAATTACTAGCAATTGCTTTCCACTGTTCTACTAATACTTGAGTAGCTATGGGGTCTA
>CAZJJR010000318.1:0-6619 GCA_964546365.1 uncultured bacterium
TGGCTATTTTACTAACGACATAGCCATCAAAATGCCCTTTCGCCCTTATCGCCCGATTTACCTTGGTAAGCGGCGACTACCTTTTACACCCGGTTTGATTCCAGCGAATCAAGAGCGCCTAGCAAAGCGAATCTCCGATACAATTATGGGGTCGCTGCTTACACCAGAAGAATTAGAAAATTTGGCTCGGAAATTGCTCCACACCGAGCGCGTCCAATCGGCGATTCTCTGGTTGTTGCGTTTAGCGATCGAACAAATTCAAATAGATAAAGAACAAAAAAGCGCCAAAATTCTGGCAGGTATTTTGAAAGACTTACTGGGAGAATCTTTACCTCGCTTGCTAAAGGTTTTAGCTCGTCGAGAAGATTTTCTAGAAGTGCAAATCAACCATATTTTTGACCAAGTTTTACTAGAATTTCAACTTACCGAACAACAAGCGATTCAGCTAGCTGATTGGTTACTGCAAGTAGTGCTACCACCAGATGCCTTGCGAATAGCTTTGATTGATTTTTTGACCGATCGCAATATTCAAGTAATTGATGATGGATTTCGCGAAAAAACCAGCGGAACTTATTGGGTAGTCGCCAATTTGTTTGGTTTGAAAAATACCCTCACTCGCCTGCGAACTTATTGTTTAGATGAAAAAGAGGATACTAATGCTCGTTTGCAAGAGTTACTTTATTCATTAGCAGTCAGAGAACGATTGAAGCAATGGTTGGAAACTTTATCTTTACAGAATTTACCAGTTTCAACGGTAAGGCAATTGCGTAAGACAATGCGCGATAGTATTCGTAGCTATGTCCAAACTAGTGGTTCTGAGTTACTTCAAGGATTAACTGGTTCGGTAAATTGGGAAGCCACTGCTTCTTTGATTCTCAACCGCTTGCGAAATTCTACAGCTGTTACTTCTTCTTTAGAAGTAGTTAGTAAGGAATTAGCTTTAGTTTTAGAAAGATATTTAGAGCGAGATTTGCAAAAAATTGTCGAACAAGCAATTCCGATTATGAATATTGACCAAGTGATTATAGAGCGAGTTAAAGCAACTTCTCCGAAGGATTTAGAAGCAGCAATTCAAGGAATAGTGAGAAGCGAACTACAAGCAATTGTGAATTTAGGAGGCATTTTAGGTTTTGTAGTTGGGTTAATTCAAACACTAATATTAGTCATACAACAATAATATAATAAAGCGCTTTTGTAGTGAGGGCTTCAGTTCTCAAAAAGAAAGGACTAAAGTCCTTACTACAAACAAATAGTAAGATTAGCCGAATTCTTTTGTAGTGAGTACTTTAGTCGAATGGCACGCTCGTTAAGCGAGGCTGGAGCCTCCTTCCCAGACTAAACTTGGTGACATTCGGCTTTAGTCCTAGCATACCGATCGCTTTAATGCTATAAATGCTGCATGAGCTTTTGGCAACTGATAATCACCATAACTATTAATTATTTGCACTTGAAAACCTACTTGACGCAGTTGTTCTGCCATCTCTGTTGGTTCATATAAACGCAAATGATGAGTTTCTTCATCTCGTCTGTAGTATTCTCCTAATTTCCGAAAGGTGATAATCCGACGACTTAAAGTTTGTTGCTCTCGATTTTCTTTCTTTTCGACTAGCACAATCCAATCTTCTCTTTCGATAAAGTGTTGATGACTAATTCCTGATATTAACTGCCCTGGTTTTGTAATGTCAAAAATAAACACACCTCCAGGTTTTAAAGCTTTATAAATACGATAGAATAGTTGAAAAATAGTTTGGCTATTATTGTCTGTATCAAATAAATAGTTGAGGCATTCCCCAATCGAAGTAACGGCATTGCAGGGAGGGATTTCTACTTGAAATAACGACCCCACCAAAAATTCAGCATCCGGTACTCTTTGGCGAGCAATATTTATCATTGCATGAGAAATATCGACACCGAAAACTTGATAATTAGCCAAAACAAGTTCTTTTGCCCACAATCCGCTACCACAACCTAAATCCACTACTAAACCAGATTGGATTTGATGGTCGTGCAAAATTTTTAGTATGCCAGGAGCGGATTTGAGCGCGTAGTTGCTAAAACCAACATCATGAATAAAGGCGAGGTCTTCTTTGTATGGTTTTTCCATATTAATCAAATATCATCATCTTCTTTATATAATTCCTGCAACTTTTGTTGCTGAGTTTTTCGAGAAGTACGACGATATTTTTTGGCTTGTAACCTGGGTTCGTATTTACTTTTGCCTTTTCCTTTAGTTTTTAATTTCAGCGCTGCATCCGGATCGGATTGTTGATTGAGTTGTTCTTCATATACGATCGCATCTTCTAATAAATCTAAATAATAGTCGTATCTTTCCCAATCTCCACGGACGGCACAATTTGGCTCATCTCGATGCAGGCAATCTCTAAACTGACAGCTAGCTACTTCTAAATGCTGTTGCGCTTCAGGAAAATATCGAGCTAATTCTTCTGGAAAAATATCTAAGTCTGGTTGATTAAATCCGGGGGTATCTGCTAAGAAACCACCACTGGGTAATTGAAATAATTCTACGTGCCTGGTGGTATGTCGCCCCCGGTTAAGTTTTCCGGAAACTTCTCCTACCCGAACATCCACATCAGGAATTAAATAGTTAATAATACTTGATTTACCAACCCCCGAAGGGCCAGCTAAAACGGTTATTCTATTATTTAAACGTTCTTTTAGTTCTGCTAAACCCATGCCATGCAAAACGCTGATAAATATTGGTTGGTATCCCCAACTGCTAAAGCGATCGCGCCACTGACCGAGTTCTTCATCGCTGACTAAATCGCTTTTATTCAGGCATAAACACACCTCTAACTCGGTAGATTCAGCTTTTACTAAAAAGCGAGTCATTTGGTAAGGGTCGAGGGGAGGGTCGGCAATGGCAAATACTAGTAAAATTTGATTGGCATTGGCAATGGGAGGACGGTCTAATTCGGTTTCGCGGGGTAGAACTTCTGCTATAGCACCCCTACCTCCTAACCAGTCCGGTTCTTCAACTATTACTCGGTCACCCACCATTACTTGTTGGCCGATTTTTTTTAGCCTGGTGCGTCGGGTACAAAGTAATTGATGAGTGGGAAGCGAGTCAGATTCTTTCTCGCTATCCATTCCTACTTGATAGAAATTCGCCTGTACAGCCAGAACAGTTCCCACCAGGGGGGAAACTGGTGGGAAAGCATCTGGTTCTGCATTAGCTGAACTCATGCCGAGTTTACAGGTCGCCTTACTAAAATGGCAAAAAAGCCATTGCGGTCTTCTACTTTTTCTATTTTGTAACCTTCCATAACTAGACTGTCGGGAACCTGTTCGATCGGTTCCCCCGGATCTAACCAAACTTCCAATAAAGAACCTGGAGACATTTGCTCCAGGCGGAGTTTGGTACGTACAAAGTTAATCGGGCATGGTGTACCGCGCAGATCCAGATGCGCGTCTGGAGTTGATAAAGCAGGGTTACTCATTTGTTAAAGAGATTTCCCAAAAATCCTTCAATACCGCCTTTGCCTATGCGATCGCCCCTAATTTTAGCTAATTTTTCTAGGAGTTCGCGTTCCTCTGTGGTGATGCGATTGGGAATTTCAATTCCGATCGTAATTAAATGATCGCCTCGGCTCACCGGATTTCCCAATTTCGGTACGCCCCGATTTTCTAACCTGAGTACTGTATTCGGCTGCGTACCCGGAGGAATCAGCAACTCTTGCGGCCCATCCACCGTATTCACTTCTAAGCGACAACCTAAAATCGCCTGTAGGTAGCTGATTTGGATTTGGGACAGAATATTGATCCCATCCCGCTGAAACTCCGCATCTTCATTAACGAATAAGTAAACGTAAAGGTCTCCAGGCGGGCCACCCCGTTGTCCGGTATCTCCTTCACTAGCCACTCGCAAACGAGTGCCATCATCAACACCAGCCGGAATCGAAATTTTCAGCTTCTTAGTGACTTGTTTTTGACCTTTGCCATCACAAGATTCGCATTTATCTTCAATTACCTGACCCGTACCGTTACAGCTGGGACAGACCGACACTTGGGTGAAACTGCCGAAAGGAGTGCGAGTTACGCGACGTACTTGGCCCGAACCAGTACAGGTTGGACAGGTACGCGGTCTGGTGCCTGGCTTAGCACCGGAACCGGTACAAACCTCACAGGTTTCTAAGTGGCTGATCCGGATTTCCTTTTCGCCGCCAAAGACGGCTTCGCGGAATTCCAATTTCAAGTCAAGGCGCAGGTCATCGCCACGGGTGGGGCCTCCCGGCCTTCTGCCCGGTCGAGTCCCCATCCCGCCAGCAAAGCCGCTGAAGAAACTTTCAAAAATATCGGCAAAGCCACCGATATCGCCTAAGTCTTGAAAGCCTGCTGCTCCGGCAGCGCCAGAGACTCCAGCCTCGCCAAACCGATCGTAGCGAGCCCGCATTTCTGGCTCTGAAAGGACTTCGTAAGCACGATTTATTTCTTTAAAGCGCTCTTCAGCCCCTGCTTCTTTGTTAACGTCAGGGTGATACTTCCGAGCTAGACGGCGGTAAGCTCGCTTGATTTCTTCTTTATCGGCGTTGCGAGAAACGCCGAGAGTTTCATAGTAGTCGGCCATAGAGCGCTGGTGCAGACGAACCTAAGAGTATTACTGATATTGTGCAAAATTATTCAACGGCCTCGTAATCCGCACTGACCGTATTTTCATCTTCAAAATTAAAGTCGAATTCTTCCTCTTGTTCGGATCTGGTTTCCAGATCCTGATTAGCCAATACGGTTGGTGCTTCGTAAGACCGATCGCCGTAGTCATCTTGCTGCTGGCTGGCATTGCCGTATACTTCGGCCCCAAGCCTGAACAGCATTTGTTGGAAGCTTTCGATCTCTTGGCGCATCTCCTCTAGCGTGATGGAAGTATCTGCGATCGCGGCTCGCAGTTGTGCCGCTTTTTCAAGAGCCTGCGCTTTTAGCTCCTCGCTGATAAACTGACTGTTTTCTTTGAGAGTCGTTTCATAGCTATAAAACAGACTATCCGCCTGATTTTTCACTTCCACGACTTGCTTGCGCTTGCGGTCTTCTTCGGCGTACACTTCTGCTTCTTGTCGCATCCGCTCCACTTCCCCGGGGGTCAAGCCACCAGTATTAGTAATGCGGATACTTTGTTCTCGACCGGTGCCTTTATCTTGAGCGGAGACTTTCAAAATACCGTTTACGTCGATCTCGAAAGACACTTCAATTTGAGGCACGCCGCGAGGTGCGGGTGGAATACCTGCCAGCAGGAATTTACCCAAGCTCTTGTTATCGCGAGCCATTGCTCGCTCACCTTGCAAGACATGAATTTCTACTGAAGTCTGGCCGTCGGTAGCCGTCGAAAATACTTGAGACTTGCTGGTGGGGATCGTAGTATTTCTTTCAATTACTTTCGTGAAAACTTCTCCCAAGGTTTCAATACCCAGAGATAGCGGTGTCACGTCTAGCAATAGCAGATCCTTAACTTCACCACCTAACACCCCAGCTTGAATGGCTGCACCTAAAGCCACTGCTTCATCCGGGTTAACCGATCGATCGGGGGTTTTTCCCCCAAAAAACTCCCGCAGAGCTTCTTGAACTGCTGGAATTCTGGTCGATCCTCCGACGAGGATAATGCGATCGATATCATCCGGTGTCATATCCGCATCTTTAAGAGCCTGCTTCATTGGCTCTACGGTATTGTCCACCAGATGGCTCACCAACTCTTCAAATTTGGCTCTGGTCAGGCTCATTTCCAGGTGCTTTGGCCCCGTTTCATCAGCCGTGATAAACGGCAAATTAATCGAGGTACTCACCATACTGGAGAGTTCTATCTTCGCTTTCTCGGCAGCTTCCCGCAGGCGCTGAAGGGCCATCTTATCGCTTGATAAGTCTATACCGTCCGTTTGTTGAAAGTTTTGGATCATCCAACGGACTAAGCAGTTATCAAAGTCATCGCCACCCAGGTGGTTATTCCCAGAGGTAGCCCTCACTTCAAACACGCCATCGCCTAACTGTAGGATAGATACATCAAAAGTACCGCCCCCTAAGTCGAACACCAGTACTCTCTGCTCTTCGTCCTGCTTGTCCAAGCCATAGGACAGAGCAGCTGCGGTTGGTTCGTTAATGATTCGCAGCACTTCCAGCCCAGCAATAGTACCAGCGTCTTTAGTTGCCTGTCTTTGTGCGTCTGTGAAGTATGCAGGAACCGTAATTACGGCTTGGTCTACAGATTCCCCTAAGAAATTTTCTGCGTCCTGCTTTAGTTTTTGCAGGATCATCGCCGATATTTCCTGGGTAGTGTAAGCTTTTCCCCGCACTTTTACATCAACGGTATCGTCTTTGCCTTTCGTGCAGTTATAGGGAACCTGAGACCTTTCTATTTCCGTGTCTTCCCAGCGACGGCCAATAAAGCGCTTGATGCTGTAAATCGTATTTTCAGCATTCATTACCGCTTGCCGCTTCGCCAGTTGACCGACCAGGCGTTCGTCTCCTTTGCCAAATCCAACTATACTGGGCGTCGTTCGCCCTCCTTCGGAGTTCGGTATGACGACTGGTTGACCACCTTCTAGAAAGGCGACGCAACTATTAGTAGTGCCCAGGTCGATGCCGATGACCTTTCCCATCGATCGCGGCAATTTATGTG
>CAZJJR010000319.1:0-6614 GCA_964546365.1 uncultured bacterium
CCTTCTGCTACGATGAAAGCCAAGAAACTGCCAAAGCATACAAAGCTGCTTGTACGCCAGACTTTTTCCTCTTCGATGCTAATCGGCAATTAGCGTATCGGGGTCAGTTAGATGATAGCCGTCCTAGTAATGGAATTCCCGTAACGGGTAAAGATTTGCGTAGCGCGATCGACGCTATTTTAGCAGATGAGCCAGTTACCGAAGAGCAAAAACCTAGTATAGGTTGCAATATCAAGTGGAAGCCGGGAAATCAACCAACTTAGTTTCTCTAAATATCAATTTCCCAAAGCTTCTATAGAAATAAAGAGGGGTGAAGAGGAGAAATACCACTTCACTCAAGTGCTGTTACATTTATTATTTTTGTAGGAGGTAGGATAAATATTAGTCGCACCAAAGCAAGTAAATTGGTAAAAAATTACTCTTGAAGTTCGGAAAACTCAATACTTTTAATAATCGATCGGCAGAATTTAAATAGCACAATTGTTTAAAAAATAAATTTAGCTCAATTTTTTTTGCATTCTACATCTTCTTTTAAAAAAGAACCAAACAACCATGAAATCTCAGCATATTTTGATATTTGTATTAATCGCATTAGGAGCAATTATTGGTTCTACCTTGGCTACTATTTCTTACCTGAACAACAGAGAAGTTAAGCCGAATTCTCAAGGCACTTTGCCTGTTGTGCCTCATAATTCTTCTGTCGAAATTACTTCTCTTAGTTGGGTAAGTTTTACACCCAGTGAGAAAAATTTGCCCTCCAACCCAAAAGCCAATGATTTTTTACAAGTTGATGGCAATTAAAAATTAGCGGACAGAGCCAATCGCTAAGCAACTTGGATTGGCTTCTGTAGCTACCTTTTTTTGATATTTTGCAATTTTTCTTACTTAGCTCATCTCTCTGTAGGTAGAATAAAAAATAAATATTTTTTCATCTAAAAGCTCTTAAAAGCTGTAGAATTTAACCCAATTCTGTTTCTTTTTAGAGGAGTGAAAGATGAACGAGGTATCAAGGTTAATAGTTGTTACTCAGGTGACAACAGCAGTCGCTATTTGGGGATCTTTGGCTTTACCAAGTCAAGCAAATGTGGATATAAGAGTAGAAGCTGTAAAATTAACTTCGGATTTTATTTTACTGGCGCAGGTTTCACCGGAACAAAGCGAGATGCAAAAGCTAATTTTGCAAATTCAACGCAATCCGCAAATAGTCAGACAAGCACAACATTTGTCACAGTTCAATCCTCAGTTAATGCAAGCTCTAGTGGAACGTTTTCTGCAAAAAAATCCGCGTTTACGTCAGGAAATCGCACAAAATCCCCAGAAATTTCAAGAATTGATGCAACAACATCCCCAGCTAATGCAGTTGTTGAATCGAGTTCCTGGATTGAGGGAACAGATGCCGGGAAGTGCGATTCCCACTTCTCAGATTTAATTTGGTGCGATGGTGAGGTTTCATGATAAAAAAGTGGTGTGAGGCTAAGAAAAAAGCGATCGCGCTCAAACAGGGTGCATCTCGCGATCGCTTGCTTAAGGTCTGATTTACGTACAAAACCTGAAAAGAAGGCACTTTTCCAACCAGTAAAAGGCTGGGATTACTTCTGTTGGCAATAAGTATTGATCTGTTTAACTAACTCCCGATCTTTCATTCGCGCCTGTTGCAAAAAATTCAAAGCAGATTTAATCGTTACTGCATCTTGTGTCTGGATCGCTGCTGCTAGACTTCGGAAAGATTTACTAATTTCTGTATAAAGAGTAACAAAATTCGATTGCAGATATAGCAGTCGATCGTTGTTCACTTCTACAGCTTGCAGTGCTGAGGTCACTTGGTCCAGTTGAGATGCCGATCGGATCAGGGCGGAAGGCGTACCCGCTTTCGCCGTTTTGGTAGCAACATCTGCTTGATTGATCAGTTTATTAAGCTTATTGCACTGCGTAACTTTGCTTTCTCCACAACTAGCAACTAGCAACGCGATCGAGACCGTAGCGGAAAACAAAACCCTATGTCTACCAAAAGAGTAAGTCACGATATTAGGACTTGGGATGGTGATTCTCTGTTTGTTGGGACATCAGAATTTGTAAAGTATCAGCAATATAGTTCAATCGTTCTAAAGATTGGTCTTGATTTTCCGCTAAAGTTTGCACTGCATTACTGAGCGCCACGATCTGATAACCTTGTTGTTGAACTTGTTGAGCTTGCTGATGCAACCGAGCGGTCAGTGCATCGATTTGTTCTGCCAGACGATCGACCGTCTCGCTGGTGGCGATGACCGCTTCTGCCATCTGTTCAACAATGGACTCCAAACGACTATTTTTAACTTCCACTCCTCACAACCTTTTTCTATACTCACAGCTTTCGCTACTGACTTAATCTGGCGTCAGTGTACTAACTCTAAAGGTTAGTTGCCAACACTTTTTTAGTTCAAACTACAGATAGATAAACGCTGCCAGCATCCTTCTATCCATAGAAATAGTAAATTTCACGGAACAACTTCATAGAAACTTTACATAAAAGCCTGGGATCGCGAAAATCGATGAAGATTTCACAAAACAACGCATTGAAGTGTTCCGGTTCTGGAACGCAAACTATATGATTTGAATCAAATATCAGTAGTTTTACGGTTGTCTTAACTTAGGAACTCGTAATGGTGACCCATCAAGTTATCTCGACAAGGATTCTTCCTTCCGCATTATCTACAACCCTATCCTTCCCAGTGCATCAACACCCATCTACAAAATCGGCTTTTAAGCGTTTGTTAGATATTGTGGGGAGTATCGTCGGGTTGTTTATTCTGGCAATTTTGTTCGTACCGATCGCGATCGCCATCAAACTCGATAGCCCCGGGCCAATATTCTACAGCCAATATCGTTGTGGACTGGGAGGAAAACCTTTTAAGATCCGCAAGTTTCGTTCAATGGTTACCAATGCTGACGCCTTAAAATCACAAATTAAAAATGAAGCGAAAGGGCTGATTTTTAAGAACGAAAACGATCCCCGCGTTACCAGAGTTGGTCGTTTCTTACGCAAAACCAGCTTAGATGAAATCCCTCAATTTTGGAACGTACTAGTAGGAGAAATGAGCTTAGTTGGCACCAGACCACCTACATTTGATGAAGTCGTTAACTACAGCGAGCATCACTGGCGCAGATTGCACGTTAAACCAGGTTTAACCGGCGAATGGCAAGTTAACGGTCGTTCTTCCGTCAAAGATTTTGAAGATATTGTTTTGCTAGACCTGCGTTACCAAAATTTGTGGAACCCCTTATACGATCTCGCTTTAATTATCAAAACCATCCAAGTAGTTTTGACAAGGACTGGCGCTTGCTAATTACTAATTAGGGATAGGGCATCAATCATCAATTAGAAACCTTTTTCTTCCCCCTATCCCCTTTAGTAATTTAAAATTTAAACCTAAAAAAATTCTCAAGTTTTAAGAAAAGAATCCAGAATTCAGCGATCGGAATTCTGGATTCCTAATTTAAAGAATAACGGCAGCTATATCATTGGTTATCCGTGACGTTTTTGATGCCATTGCCAAGCATGAGCAACTATCTCCCGCAAATCTGGGTAATTGGGCGACCAACCCAGATTTTTTTTCGCTTTTTCGCTACTACCAACCAAAACAGGTACGTCACCGGGACGGCGAGGACTTTCCACAACTTGAAAATCGCAACCCGTGACTGATTTAGCCATTTCAATTACTTCTCTGACGGAAAATCCATTGCCATTTCCTAAATTAAAAACTTGGCTATTATTTCCTTTAAGTAAATATTCAATTCCTAAAACGTGAGCATCTGCTAAATCGCAGACATGGATGTAATCGCGCACGCCAGTACCATCAGGAGTTGGGTAATCGGTACCGAGAATGCTCACGGATTGACGCTTGCCTAAAGCTGCCTGAAGTACTAAGGGAATTAAATGAGTTTCTGGTTCGTGATCTTCTCCCAGCATCGCTTTTGGTTCTGCACCAGCCGCATTGAAATAGCGAAAAATCACGGATTTTAATCCATAAGCTCCATCAAAATCGGCCAAAATTCTTTCTACCATTAACTTACTGCTGGCGTAAGGACTCATGGGATTAAAAGGATGGTCTTCTGGAATCGGAACTTGCTGCGGTTCTCCATAAACAGCACAAGTTGAAGAAAACACGAACTTGTTTACCGAAGCTGCCACCATTGCTTCTAGTAAAGTTAAAGTACCAGTTACGTTGTTGCGGTAATATTTGGCTGGCTCGACTACTGATTCGCCAACAGCAATATAGGCAGCAAAGTGCATGACTGCGGCAATATTGTGGGTGGCAAATATTTCATCCAACAAAGCGCGATCGTTTGTATCGCCGACGATTAATTTCGCCTTTAAAATATCCTCTACTAATTCTCGATGACCGTACACCAAGTTATCCAAAACAATCGGTTCATACCCGGCATTTTGCAGGGCTAGCACTGCATGGGTGCCGATATAACCAGCGCCCCCCGTAACTAGAATTGTCTGTTTAGCTTGCGACACCTTACGATCCTTTTTTACTATTTAGCTGAAAATTTCCTGCTTAGAATCAAGGGAAATCGAACTGAGAGTAGCTTTGGTTTCTCGATGAGTCCAGGGCGTGATTCCCGTAGCAATTTTACACAAATAACGGTGCGTGCGCTCGGACATCGTTGCTTGTGTAAACTCCGCTCCATCAATTTTTGCTCCTAACAAATTAGCTTCTCTTAAGTCTGCTTTTGTCAAGTCTGCTTTACTTAAGTTAGACCAATTCAATTTAGCTTGGCAAAGAGAAGCTTGCCTTAAATCTGCGCCTGTTAAGTCCGATCCGATCGTGCTCGCTCCTTTTAATTGGGCTTCGCTAAAATTTGCCGCAGCTAAATTCGCTCCTTGCAGGTTAGTTCCGCTCAACTTTGCATCTCTCAGATTGACTCCGTTTAAATCAACGCCATTCAGGTCTACACCATTTAAGAAAGCACCTGTAAGGTTGACATTATTTAAAAATGCCTCGTAGAGGATTGCCCCGCTCAGTCTAGCACCGCATAGCTTAGCCCAACTCAGGTTAGCTCCCTTTAGGTTAGCTCCCCGCAGGTTGATCGCTTCTAAATTAGCGCCACAAAGATTAGCTCTTTCTAGATTTGCCCCTCTCAGGTTGACGCTACTTAGATTGGCTGCACTAAGTTTAGCTCGGCTCAAATTAGATTTAACTAAAAAAGCCCCGCTTAAGTTAGCTTTGGTTAAGTCAGCATCTGTCAAGTTTCCTTCACTCATTTTTACAAAACTAACATTAGCCCAGTTTAAAAAAGCACCACTTAAGTTAGATTTGGTGAGAAAAGCTCTGCTCAGGTTTGCTCCGGTTAAGTTTGCACCGGCTAAGTTAACTTCGATTAAGGTAGCGCCGCTCAGATCGGCTCCTCGTAAATCTGCACCTGCAAAGTTTCTTTCTCCCATTTCATAAAGTCTGAGTATTAAGCTACGTTCCATTGGATGACAACTCCCGTTGCTACTTGTTTGATATTAAAAAATCGACCTTTAGATACGCGCCAATAGTGGTTAAAAATATATCAATCCACAGGAATTGGCATTTACATTGCTTTACAATCCAAATTTTTAATGAAATAGTCCATTAGGATATTACTCTGGCTAGCCTTCAGAAAGATTTAAGAAAGAATTTGATTTGTCAAGGAATCTTAAGAAAATGTATAGGCTCGTCCAGTAATTTTACTGAAAGTTTATTTTCCAAGTTTTTACTTATTTAGGATTTAGGCAAAAGTAGAAAAAAATTACCGTTAGAGGAGCGAATTTTGAACTGAAGGGTTGTCAAATGCCCGATCGATCGCCAAAACCCGCTTCTGATGCAATGCCATCGCGTTATTATTTTGTTTTTGTTTTGCGATCCTAAATGAATTGCGAACAACTAAACCCCTCCCAATCCTCCCCTTAGTAAGGGGAGGGCTAGGGTGGGGTTGATTACTTAAATAGGAGCGCTATAGATCGGGAGATGTTTTCAATACAGAACTTCCGGATTTGATAATTAGACTAGTTTCAGTTTCCGATTCCGCGCTCGGCAAACAGAGCCATAAAATTGCCATCCACTCAAGCACTGTCACGTTGATTATTTTGGCAGGGTACTCTTTTGTCAGGAGCAGGGAAAAGAATGGAGACACCGAATCAAGTGAATTGCTAAAACAGTTTACTTACGCAATATTACTCAAGTAAAACCATGCTAAATACCCTAGATTTAGATCTTTGTTTAGATAAAGAAAGTTACAAATCGCAATTAGAATTGCTGATGCGCCAGCTGCGATCGCTCCAAAAAGCTTGCTGGGACAAAAAATTGTCGATGATTGTCGTGCTGGAAGGGTGGGCAGCCGCAGGGAAAGGCAGCATAGTCAAGAAAATGGTGGCCTACATGGACCCTCGTGGATTCGCAGTTCATCCGATTTGGCCTCCCAGTGAAGAAGAACAAAAATATCCTTTTTTATGGCGTTTTTGGCAAAAATTACCAGCCCGTGGTAGTATCGGCTTTTTCTATCACAGTTGGTATACCCATGTATTAGAAGACCGCTTGTTCGAGCGGGTAAACGAAGCACAAGTGCCGATGGTGATGCAGCACATCAATGCTTTCGAGCGGCAA
>CAZJJR010000320.1:0-582 GCA_964546365.1 uncultured bacterium
CTTTATATTGCTCCTGTTCTGTTTCCCAATCTAAGTCAATTCGCAGCAGGCTGTTTTCTAGTTCAAGGCGATCGATTTTTTGGCGTTCGCGTTTAATTTCCCCTGCCTGGTTCGATTCGCGACGATAAAATTTTGATGAAGTTTGTTGTTCTTTATTTACAACAACATTGCGTTCTTCTTCCTGCAATGATTTTAATGCTTCGCGCGCACTCTTAAACCGCTTTTTCAAGTCAAGTTCTGTCAATTTTCGCAACCAATCAGGACGAATAATCGACGAATCTAAATTAATTCGTTCTGCAAATGCCAACGAACCATCGCTTTCCAACAAATCTACGGGAGCAATTCCCGTGAGTAAATGGATTATAGTTGCACCTAAAGCATATAAATCGGCGGCGGGTACGGCTTTTCCATAGAACTGCTCGAACGGTGCATAACCGCTCGTACCTACTACTGTAAAGCTAACTCCGGTTATGGCAGCTTTGTCTTGAACCGCACCGAAATCTACTAGATAAACTTTGCGATCGTTCCCCCAAATTATATTGCTTGGTTTGATATCTCTATGCAGCACCGGAGGACTTAACT
>CAZJJR010000320.1:638-1597 GCA_964546365.1 uncultured bacterium
TGCTTTTGGCTGAGTTGTTTGCCTTTATCCAAAAGTTCTTGCAAACTACTGCCAGGAATATAATCTTGCACTAACGCAAACCAAGGTAGCGGATTATTTTCATTGCGTTCGATCGCAAAATAATCTCGATAACGAGGAATTTGAGTATGATTTAGTGCTTGCAAGATTTTGGCTTCTCGCTCAAACAATTCTAATTCTTGCCAGTCCATTTGAGGGCCAAAAGCTAGCAATTTGAGGATAACCGATTCGCTGGATGGTGATGTAATATCGGTAGCCAGCCAAGTTTGCCGACTGGCTGCCGTATGTCCTATTCTCTGTTTTAATTGGTAGCGTTCTTGCAGAACTTGACCCGATTCGTACATTTAAATAAACCCTCATTTTTAGGGTAATTTTATTAATAAGCGCAGAAACGAAGGTCGTAAAAATCTTTATCGTTAGCAGGTATAATACGATAATTTCCACTTTCGGGAAGTTCGATCGATTTAACTTCACCAGGCGACATCAAAAAATCTCCTATCTTCTTTCCGCTAGGCGTAATCAAGTCTACTAGAGAGACAAATTCATCCATGTTGTGAATCTGAAAGTCTTGTCCGGCTTGCAATCGAATTACATAAGGTTGAAATCCTCTTGGCGTGTAGGTAGCGGTGTACGATCGACAGTGGCGATCGCGTGCGAATTCAACCCGAATCTCGGCTCTCACAGCGCTAGGAATCAGACAAATCGCAGTTGTTACCAGTGCAATTAAGGTTCGTTTCATATATTCGTTCTATCTCGAAAAAGGATAATAATTGACTACACAATTTGTTGAGGCTTTTACAGAAACAGCTTTTTTGAATTTATATCATAGTTTGTAGTAAGGACTTTAGTTCTTATCTGGTGGATTTAGGAGGACTGAAGTCCTCAGTACAAACAGGCTTTAATATAATAACATCAAAAAAAATCTTATCTGCGTTTATCTG
>CAZJJR010000320.1:1639-6558 GCA_964546365.1 uncultured bacterium
CGCCTATATCAGTTTTCATCTGCGGTAAAAACTTCACCCCTAATTCCCACAGATAATGTAAAAGCATCACTCTTATACTACCGATGCAAACTTATTCCCAATAATTTTCCCAGTCATCTTGAAAAGTTTGTTGTAGTCTTTTCATATAAGCATTGGTTTTAATCTTGACCATCCACAATTTATCGTTAGTCTTACCTCCTTTGCAAACAACACCTTCAGACACATTATATTTACCTTCTCGAACATCATCAATAAACTTACCAGTCAGTTTGCCCCGGTAAACAACTCGTGCGATGTTCAACTCTCTAAAATCTTCAATAAATTGAAAAGGATTAATTATGCCTCGTGCAGTTTCGACATCAAATAAGATTAGCTGTTTTTGGTCGTTTTTTAGGTGCATTCCGGCAAACGAATTAAGCCCCAAAAATTCTGTAAAAACTGTAATTTCAGGACTGTGGTATTCAGGATTATTTTTGAATATATTTTCTAATCGATTAGCGAAATGTTCTTTAAAAAGTATAGGAGCTTCTTCTAATCCGGGATGGGCAGCATTAAATTGAGCAATTCCCATCTCGTCTAAGTCAAATCTATCTCGGCGCGTGCCAAAAGCATACCAACCAAGTTCAGTTTCCCAAACCCAATGGAGGTTAGTACCGTCGTATTTCTCGAAAGCGATACATTGCTCTAAAGGGCAGTTTTTACTATCTGGAATTTTCGGATATGCAAGCTTGATTCGTGACATTTTACGTTTTGGTTTTAGATTAAGAAAGAAGAATTCAGTAGTCAGGATTCAGAATTTAGAATGTTTTTGGGCAACTGATGGATGAATCGTGGAGAAGCATGAGAGTATCTAACTACTAGATTATGAATTCTAACTACTTATTCATTCAGAATTACCTTTCAAAAATAAATGAATGGCGCGTCTAACATAAGCTTCCCATGATTCGTTTGTAGGTTGAAAAATTAGTCCATAGAGCATGATTCCACTCATTGCATCGAATACTAATCCAGCATCTAAATCTGGCTGAATTTCATTTCTAGCTTTGGCGCGTTCTATTACCACGGTAAATGCTTGTCGTCGAGGTTGTAAATATTTTGTCCAGTAGATTTGCGCGAATTGAGAATTACTTGAGGCGCTGCTGATAATCATCGCTACGGTTTGTCGTCCCAAAGGTGTGAGGGTGATTCGGGCAGCATTCTCGATTAGGGCGTCGATATCGCTCCAAAGATTACCAGTATCGGGGATGACGACATCTTCTCGAAAACTTTCGATCGCATCGGCTACCAGTTCCTCTTTACCTGCATAGCGTCGGTAGATGGTGGTTTTGCCTACTCCCGCACGATTTGCGATCGCATCGATACTCATCGCCTCAAAACCCACTTCTCCCAGCAATTCTAGCGTGGCTTGCAATATCGCTTGGTGGGATTGAGTACTGCGGGGTCTTCCCGGCGGTCTTTTCCTGGAATCACTCATAAGTGCTATTATAATTTACGAAACAGTATCGTATCGAAATTAAAATCATGCGCCAGCGTCCCCGTCCTCGCTATACGGAAAAACACAGCACGCAAACCCTTTCGGAAGGGCTAGAGGAATATTATGCTGTAAATCCGAACATCACCGATCCTAGAAAAATGCCAGCCGAATTTGCTAACATTTTGCTGGCGCATGATGTCACTCACATCATTCTTGGTTGCGATACGAATATGTATGACGAACTTAAATTGTTACCTCTGTGTTTTTGGACGAGCGACTATAAGTTTAAGGATTATCTAAATACGGTAAAAGATCCGACTATCAAACCTGCGATCGGTATTATGTATGACGATTTGATAAAGCAGCATGGAATTTTATGGTTATATGGTTCGATTCTTCTAACTTTACCGCGATTGCTACCAGAAGTAGTTGTAATGTGGTTCAAAACTCGCCAAAGCCGCAAATATTATCCATTTTTTGATTACGAACAACTTTTGAATAAATCTTTGTTGGAAATTCGTCAAGACTTTAATTTATTACCTTTTATTAAAGATTCATTTTGAGTAGGTTGCTCGGATAATTTTCGATGACGATCGCTAAGTTTAATATACTCCGGATCGGTTTTGGCTAATTGCCACTTTTCATAGAAAATTTTTGCGGATTCGGCTTTAATGGGGTCTTCTTCTCGCGGCAAAACAGTCTTAGTCCCTTTAGCATATTTGCGTCCCGATTTGTGGTTGGCGTAGCGACGCGAACGAGTGTATCCCATTTGCAAAAATTTCCGCGCCATATCCATTCCCACAAAATCTTCTTGAGTTTTGTAATCAAGAAACAAGCCGTAAATTTTTTCGGCTGACTGACGTGCAATTTCTGGCGTTTTGAATTTCCAATACGGCAGAATCTCGCTTTTGTATGGTTCAACTAACAAAACGCCTTGTTCGCCTCGTCCAATGCGATATAGTTCTGGATGCTCTCGGAAATCGATCGCATTAAAATCTAGCGAGTAGTCAAATTCGATCATGAGCAGGAGTCAGAATTCAGGAGGTAGAATGATAGCCAAAAGGCTTATATTTAGCTTATAAAAATTAGCTAGCGGTTTAATCTTTCTAGCGAAATATTCAACTTAATTAGTGATTATTATGGCATAATGGCTAGTAAATATGGCGCAATGGTGCGTTAGTAACGCACCCTACTAATAGGCTGAAAAGGGAAAAGTGATGGTTGCAAATTGGCTGGTTCCTACAGAAGGTATTCTTAGTAAAGTCAGTCACCGCAGTATTTTGAGTATCGCCAGTACGGGAAGCATTTTGAGCATTGGCAGTGCTGGCAGTATCCTGAGTATCGGTAGTGCGGGAAGTATTCTGAGTATTGCGAGTGCTGGCAGTATTTTGAGCGTTTTGAGTGCTGGGAGTATTCTGTCATTCCTCAGCGTTGGCAGTATACTTAGTTTCTTAAGGTACGATGCCATACTGAATACGAGAATCTAGAGAGTTTTGTTTGCGATCGCACCAGAGTCAGAAACCGGGTTTTTTGCAAATAGCTAAACCTCAAGACCTAGATTTTTCGCATAGAAACCCAGTTTCTTAAACCCGATCGACTAATGGCGATCGTTAGCTGTTGCTACTTCACTCATCAACGTACCAGTTTGGTCTATAACTTGTTTCGCTCCCGGTTGCTGTTCTGGTTTTTTGGTATACCACCAAGCCCAAGCAATCAAAACAGCTTGGAAGGGAAGTCTAGCCCAGTAAAGCACTTGATTATGGGGAATACCATCAATAGGAATATTATTGACAGTCATGTTGATGTTGGCAGGAAATACCGCAATAAATAGGGCAACTAATCCCCAAGCTGCGGCTACGCTCACAATCGGAATTAGTAAACCAATGCCACCCAAAATCTCAAAAAAACCGCTGATATAAACTATTTCAAAAGGATAAGGCAATTGAGGCGGTACGATTCGGGCATATTGTTCGGGTCTGACAAAGTGGGTAATGCCTGCCACTATCATTGATATGGCTAGAAAAACGCGCAAAATTTCTTTACGCCGATGGTAACTGCTACTTGGTTGATTCATAAGTTAGGGATACTATTTACCCAAAAGTTAGCAACAAACTATTTAAGATTTGTTCTACCTGAAGCTAGTTTTGAATTTATAAAAAGCAGATTTACCATTCATCTATTTTGGGTCTATAGGGGGAATATATACTGCTAACGACAGAGAGGTTGCGAATGTTTTGCTATTTCTACAGGCATATTTAACAGATAATTGCACACCTAAGTTGCCTGAAATAACATCCTATTAGATAAGATTATTCGAGCCAGAAAAAATTTCTCAACAGCAACTGGCGATCGATCGGATAGGCAATTTCCAAAAAATCTAAGTAATCTTTAGCCAGAAGCGTGCTGGGTAGCTCTTTATTGTAATAAAAGAAATAATGATCTAATGAAAAATCTTGGCTTGGATAAAAGTTTGGCTCTAGTTCAATAAATTTAGAGAACGCCTGGATAGCTTCTAATTTTTTGCCTTGCACGATGTACAGTTCGCCTAAATAAAAATAATTAAATTGGGGATAGGGAGTTAGGTAAAATTTACTTAATTGCTTGTTAGAATCGTAACGAGCGGGTTTTATTTGTAGGTTATACAAAAACCAAAGTTCAGCCGATCGCTTTAAGAGTTCTTCCGCCTCTACTAATTCATACCAATGCCATGCAAACTGAGCAAGTAAAATAAATTCTTTTAGCAAAGTTTCTTGGTATTTTTCGCAATAATTTTCAATAGTTTGTTGATATTTTGAATAAAGAATTAACTTGCGTTTCAGGTCTTTTGCAGATGTTTCCAGGGAGTTTTCGCTGTGCGACACATATCGATCGTGAACCACGTAAAATAGTTCTAATACATCGCGAAACTCTGCCAAATTTTCCTCGCTTATCTGAGGTTGTTTTTGCTGATAGTCAGCAAAAATCTTTTCCACAATCGAATCTTGAATTTGTATACTCACACAGATAAACTCCCAACATCATTATAGTTATAGTTTGTAGCTTACCTCCTTTGAGCGCAACCTTGCATCACCCGATTACCTAAAATAAGCGTGGCATCGTAAGGGTAGACGATATCTGACATTCCATCGCTACAAGAATTTACTTTTTTAATCACTAACATACCGCTAGGTTGTCCGTTGAGCCGATATACTCGTACTAGATCGGTAGGGCGACCCATTGCTGTCAAGGGGGCGGTATAAGGATATCTTCGGTTCCTAATTTCTGGTGTTGAATAGACTATTCCACTACGATTGATGGTGACGTTCCAAAATGGTTCGTTACCTCTGGCAATGAATTCTGGAGTACTGGCAGTAGCTTGAGCAATCATCTGATGGTTTGCAAGCACTGCACTCATTCCCAAACCAGCAGATCCAAAACCAAGCACAACTGCAAATAAAGGTAAGAA
>CAZJJR010000321.1:0-6540 GCA_964546365.1 uncultured bacterium
GAATGATTATCTGCAAAGTTTTAATCCTCATCAAGAAAAACTAGGCTTGGTAGCAGAATTAGCCGAATTAAGAAAAAGAGAAGAACTCAGCCAAGTCGTGATCGAACAATTACGTCAGGAAAAACAACTATTAACTGCCCTTGCTGATGCCAAATCAAAACAAAAAAGAAATGAAGCTTGGCGAAAGCGGATTATTACAGGAGCTTTTGCAGCTTCTTGCGGAGCAGTTTTTATTTTAACAGGCTTAGTATTTTTAGTGGATTATCAAAGGAAAGTAGCAGAAGTTAGCCAAATCAAAGCTATGAGCGCTTCTTCAGAAGCTTTGGTTGCCTCTAATAGAGAATTCGATGCTCTTTTAGAAAGCCTGCGAGCAGCTAAACAACTAAAAGCTATTTCTAGGACAGATACAACTACTCAAATTTCAGTAGTAACGGCACTTCAGCAAGCTATTTACGGAGTTAGAGAATACAATCGCTTAGAAAGACATACTAATAATGTATTAAGTATAGATTTTAGTCCAGATGGAAAGATTATTGCTTCAGCTAGTGATGATAAAACGATTAAAATTTGGCAGAGAAACGGCACGTTAATTCGTACTATTAGAGGGCATACCGATGGAGTTTTATCAGTTGGTTTTAGCCCAGACGGAGAAATTATTGCTTCTACGAGTGTAGATAATACTGCTAAACTTTGGCGACGTGACGGAACTTTAATTACTACTTTAGCAGGACATACAAACGATGTTACTTGTTTAGCTTGGTCACCTGATGGCCAAACTATTGCTACTGGCAGTGCAGACAATACTGTGAAGCTTTGGCGGCGCAACGGAACTTTAATTAAAACTTTAAGAGGGCATATTGATTGGGTACTAGGAGTAAATTTTAGTCCTAATAGTGATATGATTGCTTCGGTTAGTGCAGACAAAACTATTAAGTTATGGCAAAATGATGGAAAATTAATTAATACTATAACTGGCCATAAAGATGCTATTCAAAATATCGTCTTTAGTCCAGATGGTCAAATAATGGCAACCGCAAGCGAAGACAAAACTGTTAAAATATGGCGGCGAGATGGAACTTTAATTAATACTTTATTCGGTCATACTAATTTAGTACTGGATGTTAGTTTTAGCCCTGATGGACAAATAATTGCTTCGGGGAGTGCTGACAAAACTGTTAAGCTTTGGAATCGGGATGGAGTGCTATTAAAAACTCTCAACGGGCATGGCAATGGAGTAAGGTCTGTTGCTTGGTCGCCGGATGGTCAAATCTTTGCTTCTGCTAGCGATGATAATACGGTCAAACTTTGGAAAATGGACGGTAAGTTGCTCAAGAAATTAACCGATCATCATGATTGGGTAAATAGCGTAACTTTCAATCCAGACGGTCGAATTTTAGCTACGGCTAGTGCAGATTCAACAATTAAAATATGGCATCGCGACACCGTTTTAGTAAATACTTTTAACGGTCACAAAGATTGGGTTTTAGATGTTAGTTTCAGCCCTGATGGTGAAATAATTGCTTCCGCTAGTGAAGATAGAACTGTTAAACTTTGGACTAAAGATGGAATTTTACTTCATACTTTATATGGCCATAATGAGTCAGTTACTAGTGTAAATTTTAGTCCCGATGGTGAAATAATTGCTTCTGCTAGTAAAGATAAAACTGTTAAACTTTGGACTAAAGATGGAATTTTACTTCATACTCTTTACGGACATGACAATTCAGTTTGGGGAGTACGCTTTAGTCCAGATGGCGAAATAATTGCGACTGCTAGCGATGATGCTACTGTGAAACTTTGGCATCGTAATGGTAAAGTAATTACTACTTTAAAGGGCCATAATGGGCCAGTTAATTGGGTAAGTTTTAGCCCAAACGGTCAAATAATTGCTTCGGCTAGCGATGATAAAACCGTGAAACTTTGGACTCGTAATGGTATAGAAATCAATACATTAAAAGGACATAGCGGTTCGGTAAATTGGGTAAGTTTTAGCCCAAACGGTCAAATAATTGCTTCGGCTGGTGATGATAATAACGTGATTCTGTGGAGTAATAATGGTAGTGGATCGAGTATATTAAAAGGGCACATCGGTAAAGTTTTGAGTGTAAATTTCAGTCCTGATAGCAAGATGTTAGCATCTGCTAGTGAAGACAAAATGGTTATTTTGTGGAATTTGGATATTAACGACCTACAATTACGTGGATGTAATTGGTTGCACGATTATTTAATGACTAATACTAATATTCGCGATCGCGATCGCAATTTGTGCGATCGCGTTAATGAAAGATCGTAACTAATAGTTGAATTATTGAATAATTCATCAGTTTAATTTTCCGATCGCAACAAATGAATGTTATCTTCCCAATTTGCTCCGTCAAAATGAACGATCTCAAACTTAGAGATTACATTATCATCTAGACAACGCACGTTTACGTCAATATGGTCGGGATGCGATCGCGGTCGGTAAAAAGCATGAATTCCACAAACACTGCAAAACATATGTTTAGCAACACCAGTATTAAACTTGTATGTAGTTAACCGATCTTCGCCGCTTAACAAAGTAAACTTCTCTGGTGGCACGATCAGATGTAAAAAACCTTTTTTCCGACAGATCGAGCAGTTACAATCAGTTGCTTCGTGCTTGTCAACATTCACTTGAAAGCGTACCGCACCGCAGTGACATCCCCCTTCGTATGTAGCAAATTTTTCGTCATTCATATTCATATGAGTATTCTATTGGCGATCGCATTAAATATTATAATATTAAACTTTACATTGATAAGAGAGTAAGTTATGTTAATTAAAATAAAGTTTATTTAACAAGTTATTTAATTGTTTTAAAATTACTAAATCGATTATGACAAATCTTTTTCTTGCTAATTTATAGCGTTGCTTTTTGTCCGAATCTCAACGACAAATGTTACTATAGCAATCCTAAATGAATTGCGAACAACTAGACCCCTCCCCTTGGTAAGAGAAGGGCTAGGGTAGGTTTCATTACTCAAATAGGATGGCTATATTTACATACTAAATATTTATTCTTCATCCTCATCGATTAAAATTAACAATTCGTCTAAAGTCCTCTCAAAATCAGCTTCTAACTGTTCTCTTATGGAGTTTAATTCTAAAGCAAATAATTTTTCTTCAGTTTGTAGCGTAAATATTTCTAAAATGCTCTTGATTGCTTGTAATCTGGCTGCCAGTATTTTAACATTTTCCCATTTTTTTCGATCGAAATTATTCATACTAAGTGAAACTATATATCAATAAAAAGTAGACGATTTAGTAAAAACCCTCCTTTTTTAATTGGTATATAGTCATTCTCCAAAAACCAATTGTTTTAATGTCACATATATGTGATAAGTTATAATTGTATGCTGGCAAGGTTAAGAAAAAGTTATTTTATGGTTAATTTTTTATTTAATTACCGAAATATTTTATATCCCGTTCGTCACTAAGCAAGGAGTTTATATATAAAAAAGTTAGTTACATTTAAAAAGTTCACTTACTTGAAAATAGGAAAATGATAACATACGATTGGATTGCGATCGGTGGTGGTATTACAGGTGCAGCGCTCAGCTACGAACTAACAAAAAAAGGCTTTTCTGTTTTGTTATTAGAACAACAGGCCAATCCACAGAATGCCAGTCATTATAATTACGGTGGCTTAGCATATTGGTCTGGCACTAACGAATTAACGCGACAACTTTGCCAGGAAGGAATGGAAATTCATCGCCTCCTTTCTGAAGAATTAAATATCGATACCGAATTTAGAGAAGTAGACCTACTATTAACCATTAACGCTGATGAAAACCCCCAAAAAATAGCATCATATTACAGTCAATTTGCGATACCTCCTCAGTTACTTACTGCTAAAGAAGCTTGTCATATGGAACCGTTATTAAATCCGGCAGTAATTAGCGGTGCTTTAACAGTACGACACGGCCATATTAATCCAGAATTAGTTACGCGAGGATACTGCCAAGCAATGCAACAAAAAGGAGGTATCGTTCAATTTGAAAAAGTTTTAGAATTAGTAAGGCAAAATCAAAGGATTGTAGGAGTAAAAACTGCTAGTGAAACTTATTACGGTCAAAATATAGTCGTTTGTGCTGGCGGATTCAGCCGTCAATTGCTAAAAGCATCCGGAATTTCATTACCCCTTTATTTCACTCATGCAGAATTAATAGAAATTTCGGCTGTTGATATTCAGCTAAATACTTTAGTAATGCCAGCACAACTCAAACGATTTCAATTGGAAAAACAAGCCAGTAAATCAGAAAACGATCGGCTATGGGATGAACCAGGCCACGAACCAGTCCCTCCCATTTTAGATGCAGGTGCCGTTCAGTTCAAAAACGGTACGATTCGGTTAGGACAAATTAGCCGAGTACTCACCGATCCCGATGCTAAAATCGACGCCAAAATCAGCGAATCGGCTATCCGCGATGCAGTAGGAAAACTTTTACCATCGCTGGCTAATTTACCGGGAACGTGGCATCATTGCTTAGTAGCATTCAGCCAAAACAGTCTCCCCATCGTGGGAACTATCCCAGACGTAGAAGGCGTCTATATATTCTCAAGCTTTACTAATCCTTTAGTGTTCGTACCGCCCTTAGCACGACGATTTGCTAATCAAGTATCTGGGGTAGAAGAGCCGATTATCGATCGACTAAATAAGCTAATTAGTTAAAGATTAGTAAAAAATTCCAAAAATTTTCCCAAATTTGCAAATTTTAGTCATGAATCGCCAATTTTTAGTAGCAGCAATTGCCCTATTAACTCCTCTGTGTTTAATAAGCAGTTCTGCTTGGGCGGAAAAACCCGAACCTACTTTTAGACAAGACAGGCAAACAGCCCAAGCAACACCTACATCAGAACAAGTTATTAATGCTTGCGTACAAGATAGGGCAGAAACATTGCCAATTCCTTTCCGGGATTTGTCGCCTAATGACTGGGCATTTAAGGCAGTGATGAACCTGTATTATTGCGGTGTCATTGGCCCTAATACTCCTCCTGAAGTAATCGAAAAATTGCGAGCAAATCAAGATATGAGGGCTGGTAATCGGTAATCAGTGGTAGGTGTAATTCAGTCACTAGCAAGGCAGTCCGATTATCATGGAGAACTAGAATTGTCTCACATCGAGTAACTTCATCCATGAATATAACGGCTGGCAAAGTCCTTCAAAATGGCAAATACGTTCTCGATGCCCCGATCGGTCAGGGTGGATTTGGCATTACCTACAAAGCTGCTCACAGTTATTTAAATCAAACTGTGGTGATCAAAACCCTACATGATAACTTGCGGGGACATCAAGATTTTGACCGATTTCAAGAGCAATTCGTTGCCGAAGCCCAGCGTCTGGCTAGATGTCAACACCCTAATATAGTGAGGGTGCTAGATTTTTTTGAGGAAGCTGGGCAGCCTTTTATCGTCATGGATTATATTCCCGGCGTGACTTTAGCAGAAGTGGTAAAGCAAGGCCAACCATTAACAGAAGCCCAAGCGATTCACTACATTTTTCAAATTGGTTCTGCTTTAAATGTGGTTCACCTAAATGGGTTGCTGCACCGAGATGTCAAACCGCAAAATATTATCCTCAAAGAAGGAACCAATACTGTTATTTTGATTTTTTTCGGGATTGCTCGCGAATTTACTCCCGGCGTTACTCAAACTCATACGGGGATTTTGTCAGCCGGTTATGCACCTATAGAACAATATTTGCCAAGGGGGAGACGCACTGCTGCTACTGACGTTTATGGTTTGGCGGCGACTCTTTATTGTCTGCTGACGGCACAACCACCGGTGGCGGCTTCGTTGCGCGATCGCGTTTCTCTTCCCACTCCCAGACAATTATGTCCTCATTTGAGCTTAGCAGTCGAGCAAGCCGTGATGCGGGGTTTGGAAATGGAAGCAGAACGGCGTCCCCAAACAGTACAAGCTTGGTTGGATCTGTTACCGAAAACTAATAACTTATCGGATAAATACGAGCCTACACTGCCGATTTTTCCTGCTCTCGAACCATTCAAACCACCTGTGTTACCCCTGGCATCTGCCGGGAACGATCGGCCCATTCCCGTTCCCTTATCATCAAAAGCTCGGGCGCTCCGAGTTTTAGGTATTGCAGGAGTAGTTAGCGCGATCGTCGGTACTAGTTTTGGGTTAGCACTGCGCTTTGGTATTCCAGGAGTGCCATTATTCCAACAAGAACAGTCTTTTCCCCCGACTGAAAAATGGCCGACTACAACTCCGACGACTACCCCAGTCCCGGCTTCATCCATTCCTGAACCAAATTTAGCACCCAACCCACCCGTCAGTTTACCCGTTAACTCGCCACCGAATTCTCGACCGGCTATTCCGGTAGTTCAGCCAATCCCCACTAATAGTCAACGTCAGCAGGCAAGGCCAAAATTCCGCACCCGTTCGTCCGAATCCGTGCCTCGTTACCAGTGGAGACGCGGAACAAAGCCCGCTTCAAACTCGCAACCAGCCACTTCGCCATCATCAAGGCCTACCCGACGGTTTTCAGGTATCTGTCG
>CAZJJR010000322.1:0-6527 GCA_964546365.1 uncultured bacterium
CCTAGCAAAGTAAGTAATGTACAAGAAACGTTTTGTTCATACACATAGCTTAAAATTTCTAGACAGTTCAGGCAAGGTGAGCCGCTACTTCAATCAAAGACTTTCTGGAAGCGATGTACTGATGGTGACTAAATTTTAGCCAGTTTTACATTTTCTTTGGTTGCTTATTACACCAGTCCTTCCTAATATTACTATGAGATAGAAGTAATAAACTTTAACATTCAAGGAGACCTGACGTGGTAGAACCCTTACTTTCCGGAATCGTGCTCGGCTTGATACTGGTTACCCTCTCTGGGCTGTTTGTCGCTGCATATATGCAGTATAAGCGCGGCAATCAACTGGGTATCTAAAATTCCCAGTGCGTCCTAGCAGAAATTTCTCACCACTCCCCCGTGGTAAGCAGGGTAATTCATGGTGATGAAAAAAAATTTACAGCAGATTCCCCTTAAGTGAAGTACAGGATAGAAACCCGGTTTCTTCAAGAAACCGGGTTTCTGTTAGCAGTTATTGCTGACTCGGAGAATTCTATTTAGATAAATTTTTTCTCATGCTAATGAATTATACCAAATCCGGGTTATTTACCCCCTTTATATTTTTCCTCTTTTCTCCCCCCTGCTCCCCTGCTCCCCTGCTCCCCTGCTCCCCTGCGGCTCAATTATAACGGGGGTCGTTAACCGGGATTTAGTATTAGCCTGCTCTAACCCCGGCGTCCCAATCCACGAGAACGCATCCGCTCGATCCGGCTCAGTACGCGCGTGACCAGTTCTGGGCCGAGTACTGGTTTGGTGATGAAGTCATCTGCTCCGGCGGCAAAAGCTTTTTGCAAGGATTCCGCATCGGTATGGGCCGTAACGACTAAAATCGGCAAATCTCCCCAGCAAGAATCTTGTCGCACGATTTTACATAAATCCAGACCGCTTAATAAAGGCAATTCCAGATCCAGCACTATTAAGTCTGGTGATGTAGCGTTCAGCATTTCCCAAAAGCGTGCCGGTTCTGCCAGCGTCGTCACTTTCAGTCCCCAAGGCGTGAGTAAGGCTGATAATTGAGCTAATATTACGGCGTCATCGTCCAAAATTAATACTTTAGCTTCTGAGTGTTTAGTTTGAGGCAAGACACGGGCGATCGCCTGAAAAATCTGCACGGTGGTGGCGGGTTTGTGCAGGAATTGTTTAGCACCTAACCAAGATACGGCTAATCGATCGGCAAGGCTATCTCGTCCGGTAAATACTACGACCGGGATATTTAGCGATCGCTTTGCCAATTCCCGCAGCAGTATTAAACCATTTTCTTCTGTTTGCGGAAAGTTTAAATCGAGAACGATCGCATCAGGAGTCACCAAAGCTAGACAAGTTCGGGCAGCTGCTAGATTGGAAGCAACGGTGATGTGGATTCTCCAAGAGTCTGCCTCTGCTTGCAATTGCTCGGTCAGCATCGCATCATCATCGATGATTAGTACGCAATGAGATTGGTTAGCAGACTCTAGTCGATCGCGATCGATGACGATCGGCTGTTTTGTTAATTCTTGTTGCAATCCAACTACCAATTGAGAAAAGTGGGAAATTTCATCCTGAGTGAAAGGGCGATCGTTGAGTAGTAAATGTTCTGCTGTCCGTGCTAACTTAGAACCTTCAGGATAACCAAAAGAACCCATCGAGCCGGCTAATTTATGAGCTTCCTGCTTTGCCTTTTGATGTAACTCCCAGTTAAATTTTCCGGTCAAAAGTGTCTTTTCAAATTCTTCTAATACTGCTAATTCTTTGGCAAAGGAATTGCGAAATCGCTCCAGCACTCGATTCACGGAAGCCATATTTTTAGCCAGCGATTTTTGAGAGCTATCTTGCTTGGTTACCGCAGCAGAAGCGACGGGATTTGGTGCTGGCTTTAATCGATATCCCATACCATAAATTGTTTCTAAGATGTCTTCTGTCAAACCTGCCGATTTGAGTTTTTTTCGCAATTCTTTAATATGAGTGGTTACCGTTTGTTCGGTTGGTGCATCATCAAATCCCCACAACCGATCGAGAATGGCGCTGCGGCTAAAAATCCGATTGGGATTTCGCAAAAATAATTCCAGTAGGTTGTATTCTGTTGCCGTCAGGAAAATTACCTGTTCGCCAAAAGTTACTTTACTGGAGTAGGGATCGACACAAAGGTGTCCCCAACTGAGGGTGCATGATTGATTACCTTGACTCCGGCGCAACAAAGCTCTAATCTTTGCCAATAATGCGATCGGATCGTATGGTTGGGTGACGTAATCATCTGCTCCAGCATCTAGAGCCGCTACGATATCTGCATTGGTATCTTTCTCGGTTAATAACAGGATCGGTTTAGCGTAACCTTGCGATCGCAGTTGCCGACACAAATCGATCCCATCCAGTTTGGAGATTAACAGTTCTAGTAAAATCAGGTCATATTCAAACTTATTTGCCAACTCTAACCCGGTTGGCCCGTCATTTGCTATATCCATCGCATAATCTTGAGCAACTAGTAGTTTTCTCAAGGCAGAGTCGCTTGAAATATTATTTTCTACAAGTAGAATTTTCATAATTAAGGGCGGTGGATTGGGGGTATGGCATGGGGAAAGGGAAAGAGCGCGTGCGAGGATAAAGGATGAAACATTAACTTATTTTATTCATTCCCCCGTCCCTCTATCCTCCCACTCCGATCGGCCTAAACATACAAGGTTATAAATGTAGCTTGCTAATTCCGATACCTGCATCTGATATATCACGAAATTAGCCGAGCGGGACTAAATTAAAGAACTGTTCGATTCACTCATTCATTAGTTAGAGGAAAGAAAGGATTGAAGCTTTTTAGAATGAGTTAATAATTTTGTTTAATTTATGACTCACTTTGGTATTATCTGTCCTCCCTATCCGGGACATTTAAATCCGTTATCTGCACTAGGGCGGGAATTACAATCTCGCGGACATCGGGTAACGTTTTTGCAAATTCCCGATTTAGAAGTAAAAGTGCGATCGGAAGGGTTGAATTTCTATCCGATTGGGGAAGCAAGTTATCAACCGGGAACGATGGCAGAAACTTTTATTCAGCTTGCCAAGTTAAGCGAGTTGAAGGCGTTGCAGTATTCGGTGAAATTCTGTCAGGAAATGGCAGAAATAATTTGTCGAGATGCACCGAAAGCGATCGCGAAAATTGGCATCGAATTCTTAATCGTCGATCAATTGGAAATTGTCGGGGAAACGGTAGCGGAAGGATTGGGATTGCCTTACGTTTGCGTTTCTTCCGGACAAGCTATTCATCGTCGCGCAGATGTTCCGCCTTTCTATACACCTTGGGGTTATCAGAATACTTGGTGGGCGAAGTTGCGAAATCAAACAGCTTATTATTTTCTCGATCGCAGTTGTCAACCGATTTTGCAAGTAATTAACGAATATCGCCAACGGTGGAATTTGCCTCCCTACCACCACATTTATGCTTCTAATGCGCGACTCGCTCATCTGAGTCAACAGCCAGATTTATTTGACTTTCCCATCCCCAATTTACCCAAACATTTCCATTATGTTGGCCCTTTGCGGGATGCTTCTTCGCGATCGGTATCCTTCCCTTTTGATAAACTAACCGGACAACCGACGATCTACGCCTCGCTGGGTAGCGTGCAGAACACCAAAAAAGACGTATTTCGCTGCATTGCGGCTGCTTGTGAAGGACTTGACGTGCAACTGGTAATTACGCACGGGGGTGGTATGGATGCGGCGGCGGTGCGAGAACTGCCCGGAAATCCTTTAGTTGTAGAATACGCGCCCCAACTAGAAGTACTCTCCAGAGCGAGTTTAACGATTACCCACGCCGGGATGAACACGGTTTTAGATTCCCTCACCTATGGAGTTCCGCTAGTGGCGATTCCGATTACCTTTGAACAGCCGGGAAATGCCGCACGCATTCGCTGGACTGGTACGGGTGAGGTAATTCCGGTATCTCGTTTAAATGTTTCTCAATTGCGAGAAACGATCCGACGGGTGTTAACAGAAGAATCGTACTCGCACAATGCACGGCAAATTCAAAATGCGATCGCCAAAGCTGGCGGAGTAAAACGGGCTGCCACGATTATCGAACAATGTCTCGATCGCGATCGCAATTCAAACTTGCTATCTGTTGCTTCCGAATAACAGTTATACCAGTTCTCTCTAAAGATGCGCTTAATATTTCGTAACTTATTTCTATGAAACCTTTGGTAGGCATAGTAGGTTGTGCAGAAAGTATTAAGCGCATTGTTACAAAAAAAATGGTATTAGGCGATCGAAATCAAAAAATTTAGAAGCAGCCTAACAATCCTAATGCACCCGACTGCCGAGATGCGAAATCTGAGGAAAGCACAATTTTTAACCATCAGAAGCTCTACCGTGAGGCAAAATAGTTCTGCTTACGATCGCGTGACTTAAATCAATATCTGATGGAGTGGCTTCTGTCAGAGATGCCCATCTCAAATTTGTCCGAGAGAGTTTCACATTTTTCAGATTTGCATTCACCAAGAAAGCGGCTTCTAAATTTGTATTGATGAGGTTGGCTTCACTTAAATTGGCACTGCATAAATCTGCACCGTGCAAATTAGCATCGCTCAAATTCGCTTGTTGTAAATTCGCTCCATTTAACAATGTTCTGCTTAAGTTTGCTCTTGATAAATCTGCATAAGAAAGGTTGGCTCTGCTGAGAATTACTCCTGTTAAATTTATTTCGCTAAAGTTTCTTTCTCCCGCCGCATATCGGCGTAATAGTTCGTCTGCGTCCATATGTATGCCTCTAATTTGTTGATGAATTGCTACTAATTTATTAGCTGGTAATCATCAGTATGGTAAATATTTTCGTTTGGCAACAACTCCATCCTTAGAGGAGCAGCCCTGCCTCAAAAGAGAGAGTTTTTTGATTAATTTACGTTGTCACAGTTAATACAATAATTTTTGATTTAAAACCTATTCAAATAGCTAATTGAGATAGATATAAAGACTACCTTGAGAAGTGAATATAAATTGGCACTTCCGACAGAGATTCGCCGTCGAGCCAATCGATATTATTACCTTGTGAATTGTGATTGGGAAACTCGAAATATGCAGACGAATACAGACCAAGCAACTAATTTGCCTCCAAATGCTAAAGCTTACAATGGTGCCGATCGCAACGCTTGGATTTTTGGCTGGAATCCCCAACAAGAGTTATGGAACGGGCGTTTAGCGATGATTGGTTTTCTCGCATACCTGCTGTGGGATTTTGCAGGATATAGCGTGGTTCGGGATGTTTTACATCTGATTCGTTAAGGGGTACTAACCTGATTCTTTCTCACTTTACAAGGCGACGGTTGATGTTATGCGGGTTAGCAGGATTGCTTTTACCAAGCATTTCCTGCACCCGCGATCGCTATTCAAATTTGATAAATATGCTTAATCAAAGTAAACAAACAGCTTCCGAGGGGCGGCTTCTCTCTCGTCCAACTCAACTGTTCGAGTCAACAGCACCCTACGGATTACATCCGTTAGGATTGGATGGGAAACGAGATGGCTTTTTGTATGTACCTAAAACCTATCAAGTCGATCGTCCTGCTCCATTAATATTGATGTTACATGGCGCAGGTGGTGATGCTGAAGGTGCGTTGAAAATTATCCGCACGCTAGCAGATCCAGTGGGAGCAATTATATTAGCAGTAGACTCGCGCCAGCAGACGTGGGATATTATCATAAGCCGATATGGTTCCGACATTACATTTATCGATCGAGCGCTGGCGCAAACTTTCAGCGCTTATGCGATCGAGCCCAGTCGAATTGCAATCGGCGGATTTTCTGACGGTGCTTCCTACGCTTTGTCTGTCGGGATTACTAACGGCGATTTATTCACCCACATAATTGCTTTTTCACCTGGATTTTTAGCACCTGCAAATCATATTGGAAAACCAGAAATCTTCATTTCTCACGGTGAATGGGATAACGTTTTACCGATCGATCGATGCAGTCGTCGAATCGTACCCCAATTGCAACAAAAAGGTTATAAAGTGACATACCGCGAGTTTAATGGTTTTCATACCGTTCCCAGGGAAATCGCTCGTCAAGGTGTGGAGTGGTTGACAAGTTGATCTGCCAACATATCTGAAGTTATGATTGCTAATTAAGCAAAGGTAGCTTGAGTTTGATGTGCAGTTAAGCGATCGTAGTTGAGTTTGAGCAACTCAATTAAAGCAGGCATATCATCTACACTGCGAATATAAAAACTTACCCAGCCACTATTGGGATAGAGATGATGCAAAGAAGCTTTTCCCGAAGCTACTAACTCTTTGCGTAACCTAGCAGAAAACGGAATATCTGCTTGATAGTTGCCATGCAAATGCGCGAACTCACGATTATTCACTCGAAATTCAATCCCACCAAAGCGATGAGGTGCGATCGTCACTCCTTGCCAAGTTGATACGGTATCTGCGATCGTTTGGCTAATCGTATTTGTCATCTTTGTCATCTCCTGTGTCTTGACACTCTCCCGTTAAGCTAACGCTGTAACGGGAGATTCTTGTTTCATAGAAG
>CAZJJR010000323.1:0-6504 GCA_964546365.1 uncultured bacterium
ATCCGCACGGAAGCGGAACGGTTGCCCTGAGAGTAAGCCAGATTCACCGGCGCTTCAAAGCCAGGCACCAAGCGCTTGTAGGAATTGGTGGTGGGGTTGGTGAGCGCTAACAAAGCGGGTGCGTGTTTGAGCAAACCGCCGATGTAGTGCAATGCCATTTTGCTCAGGTTGGCATAGTTGCCTTCACCCCAGAATAATGGTTGTCCGTCTTTCCAAATGGATTGGTGGGTGTGCATACCGGAACCGTTGTCGTTAAACAATGGTTTGGGCATGAAGGTAACGGTTTTGCCGTATTTCTTGGCAACGTTTTTGATGACGTATTTGTAGGTCATTAAGTAGTCAGCGGCTTTGACTAGGGGTGCGAAACGGAATCCCAGTTCGTTTTGTCCGCCGGTGGCTACTTCGTGGTGGTGTTTTTCGATCGGTACGCCGCACTCTGCCATTGTCAGCAACATTTCCGTCCGCATATCTTGCAGGGTGTCGGTGGGGGCAACTGGGAAGTAACCTTCTTTGTAGCGAGGTTTGTAACCTAAGTTTGGCCCTTCTTCTTTACCGGAGTTCCAACGTCCTTCTACGGAGTCTACGTAATAATAACCTTTGTTTTCGGTTTGGTCGAAGCGAACGTCATCGAATACGAAAAATTCTGCTTCTGGGCCAACAAAGGCTACATCGCCAAGACCGGTGGAAATTAGGTAATCTACTGCTTTTTGAGCAATGGTGCGTGGGTCTCTGCTGTACCATTCACCGGTACGAGGTTCCTTGATGCTGCAAATCAAGCTCAAGGTTTTTTCTTTCATGAAGGGGTCGATCCATGCTGTGGTGGGATCGGGTACCATTGCCATGTCGGATTCGTTGATTGCTTTCCAACCCCGAATACTGGAGCCATCGAAGGGAACGCCATCTACGAAGGAGCTTTCATCGATTTGGTTCTCATAAAAAGAGCAGTGTTGCCAAATACCGGGCGTATCGATAAATTTGAGGTCGATAATTTTAATTTGTTGCTCTCTGATATAATTCAATACTTCTTGCGGGGTCTGGAACATGAATTGGCTCCTTAAATTTCTGTGTAAGCTTTCAGCCTGGATACTGATAATGAGCGGAAGTGAAGGGTTTGGTCAAGGGGAGTACAACTTAAATTTTGATTAATTTAGTCTGGTTGGACGAAGGACAGTAAGCCTAGCTTTGTCGATCTAATGCCTAGATAAAACTGCTGCAATTGCAGCTGGTGAGGGAGCAAATTTATCTGCGATCGATATTTACGACTAAGTTATTTACGTTTTCCCCTCTGCTGGTTTTCACCAGTTCGCTCATGATGAATAACTAAAATTATCAGTATACCTGCATCATCCTAAAGAGAGAATAGAGAAGATTTTGTATTTAAAAATACAAAAATTCTGGGTGATGGGATAAAAAAAGCAAAAAAAAAGTTAAATTTTGTAGCTAAATTAACAGAATGCTGTCTGACTTTTAAATTTAGCTTGTAGAATCGTATCAATAATTACAGTTTATACATGAGATAACAATGGCTTTTAGACGGCAAGCGGATTTTGAGGAGCAAGAAGCTCACTTATATCGCCCAGGACAACGGGTTGAATTGAAATCTCGTCCCGGTTTCGTGGATGCGATCGTAGAATATGACCCGATGATGGTGCCGCCTATCTGGTTGGCGAATGACCCACAACCGCGCTACCCGGAAGAGTTGATTTTGATCTCTCAGCCAGCAGTTATGGATTGGTTTAGTTTTCCTGGCAGTGGGAAGCCGCAGTATCCAGCGTGTAAGTTAAGCGATCGCCAACGCCAAAAGGCTCTGGTTTAGCGATCGTTCTCCCAAACTAAAGACTATTGGGGGATCGTTTTGTTGTAAACTACAATCGGCTATCTATAAGCCACCTCGAAACGATCTTGTTTCCAAGCTTAACTTTGTCTAATAGAAGATAAGCTTTGGAAGTAGCGTACCGATCCGAATGATTATTAAAAACGGTTACAAGGTACGCAATAGGCAAAAGTAATTTAGCACTCATAGCAAAACCCCACATAGTAATCACTGGGAGAGCAATTTCATGCGGGACGCAGTTACAAATTTAATTAGAAATTACGACGTTACTGGTCGTTATTTAGACCGTAATGCAGTTGATGCGCTGAAAGGTTATTTTGAAAGCGGTACGGCACGAGTAGCTGCTGCGGCTGTGATTAACAGTAATGCAGCTGCGATCGTCAAACAGGCAGGTTCTCGTTTGTTTGATGAATTGCCGGAATTAATTCGCCCTGGTGGAAATGCTTATACCACTCGTCGGTATGCTGCTTGTCTGCGCGATATGGATTATTATCTGCGCTATGCTAGCTACGCACTGGTGGCAGGCGATACCAATGTATTAGATGAACGGGTACTGCAAGGCTTGCGGGAAACTTATAATTCTTTAGGTGTACCGATCGGCCCAACCGTGCGCGGTATCCAAATAATGAAAGAAATTGTGAAAGAACAAGTTGAAGCTGCGGGTATTTCAAATACCTCTTTCGTCGATGAACCTTTCGATCACATGACTCGCGAGTTCAGCGAACAAGACGTATAAATTTTAGATTTTAGATTTTAGATTTTGGATTTTAGGTTTTCTAAGGTCTGAAATCTTGGGTGGAAAGTTAAGGAAAGGTTAGTTACTTTTTCCCAGAAAATGTGGGCGATCGCGTTTTTTTCCTGTTGAGGGAAGGAAGTGCGATCGCCCAATCAATTTTAGATTTTAGATTTAATTTCAGGATATGAAGTTTAAATAGAATAGGCTAATTTATTAATCGTTGTATCGAGATAGCAAGATTGGGGAAAGCGATTGGAAAAATTTCTCCAGAGGTTAATGTTTCCTCGAAACTATAGTCATCGTTAACCGGATCGCGAAATACTTTGAGTTGTTTATTTTTTAAGTCCACTACCCAATATTCCTGAATTAATGCAGCAGCGTAGGTTTTCCTTTTAGCTTCTAAGTCTTTAACAAGAGTTGTCTGAGAAAATTCAATTAGCCAGAAGATATTTTCTGGGTAAGGATGATGTTGCAGGTATTCTCGTCCGAGTGGTTGAACGATCGCAATATCTGGTTCAGGTTCGGAATTACTATCAATGAGAGTAATCGGTTTGCCTTGACGAATTGTAACTCGATCGCCTAACAATGCTTTAAGATAGTCGCTGCTTTCTGTTGAGTAAAAAGCATGGGGTTCTCCTTCGGGTGGCATTTCGATAATTTCTCCGTTCAATAATTCTACATGACGACCTGCTAATAATCCAACTTCAATCATGCGGTGATAGTCGTCTAATGTCCATTTAGCGGTAGTTACTGTCATAGCGCGAACTCCTAAACCAAATCCTAACGACCTGACAAAATTTGTGCGGCAGTGAGGTTGAGAACTCCAAATAATGAAGATGCGATCGCATTCTCACCTGTATATATTTTCTCTTCGTAAAAACCTTCTACTAACTCTAGTACTGTTAACTTTTGCTGCATTGGATCGACAATCCAATATTCGGCAATTCCTCTGGCGGCATACTCGGAACGTTTGTAACGATAATCGCGATTTTCTTGACCCGGACTTACTACTTCAACTACTAACAACGGTGGTGGCATATCGATGGTAATTGTCGATCGACTCGCACCTTCCAATGCTGTTGCCAATTCTTCAGATAATATCATTACATCAGGAAAACGAGTTGTTCCGCGTGAACCAATGACAACTATTTCCGTTTTCATCGTTAGCCGATAAGGGGGAATTCCTTGTTGCAGAAAGTAAGCAAATAGGAATGCAGCAATTCGACGGTTAATTTCGCTTTCTGGAGGCATGGCAATTAACTCCCCGTTTTCTAATTCATAATGGGTATCTGTGCGATCGTCAAAATTGAGGTATTCCTCTAGGGTCATTTTTTTTGTAGCAAGAGTCATATTTTTATCTCCCCGCGATGTCAATTATTTTAACAATTTCTGGATTTGGGTAAAAGTTTGGATATCTTTTTTAACCGCAGATGAAAGTAGATAAACGCAGATGCACGCAGATGATTTAATGATAATTTCGATTTTGGCCAGAAGTTAGTTATTTGTCTCTATTTTCGATTAACTGCCAAATTAACACGCAGATTTGCAAAGATGTACCTAGTGGCGGGTTGATAATTGAGATGATTGTAGTTACGAGGAAGATAATAATATCGCGGATTTGTTTTTGATTGAGTTTCATTTTGATTCAACCTTTTTTTGTGTTTTTTGAGGTTGAATTCAAGGTATTTTTGGGGTAGTGACAAAAAGCAAAGCTAACTCGGCAGTGGCGGGAAAGATTTAATACAATTGAATTTAGGCAGTTTGGGGTAGATGGGACTTTGGGGAATCCCCAAACTTTCTGCCAAAATTGATGGTGATTTATGGCGCGTCCTTCTTACGGTGATGATGTCAAAGCGCGTGTGAAGCGGCTGTTTGAGGCTTTGCTGGCTTATGTGAATCATGAATTTGAGAATGGCGACAGCATCAAGATTGATTTTGCTTGGCAAAGTGAGACGCAGCTAGTTATTAGGACGAAGCGGCGAGTTTTGGAAGAACTGACTTTCAGGGATAAGTACGAAGGACAGTTGACTCAGGCGCAAGTTCGGGAAGCTTTGAAACGGTTAGAGGATTTTTTGGGAATTTTGGAAGATAACCGCACTTCTCCCCAAGGTTCGGAGGATTGGCATTTTACCCTGAAGTTGTGGCACAAAGATAAAGAGGCGAATCTGCGGGAATTTGATATTGAATGGGATAAAAAAAGACCGCCAAAGTCTCAAGCTGTTGCCAAAAAACAATCTACAGCCACTACCCCCCTTACCAAGGGGGGACAGGGGGGTTCGACTCCCGAAAACATCCCCCCCAGCAACTCCATCGCCTTTGTCGGAAGAGACGAACAACTGACGGAATTACACCAACTTTTACAGCAAAATCGCCAAGTGGTAATTGCGGCGATTAATGGGATGGGGGGAGTGGGGAAAACTGAGTTGGCGATACAATATGCAGGACAACATTTAGCTGATTATCCGGGTGGGATTTGTTGGATAAACGCGCAGGGAATTTTGGCGGGACTGCAAATTCTCAGATTTGCGGAAATTCAATTTAATATTGTTCCTCCTGATGATTGGGAATTAGCAGATAAATTGCAGTTTTGTTGGTCAAAATGGCAGCCGGGGGATGTGCTGTTTATTTTTGATGATGTGTTTGATTACAAACAACAAGTTAAACCTTTTCTGCCAAATCAATCTCGGTTTAAAATGTTGCTGACGACGCGATTTCAGTTTGATTCAACATTGCAGCAGTTACGGTTGGATGTGCTGAAACCTTTGGCGGCGATGCGGTTATTAAAATCGATTGTTGGCGAGGAACGGATTAAACAAGAAGCTTGGATTGCGAGAAGACTTTGTAAGTTTTTGGGATATTTGCCTTTGGCGTTGGAATTAGTAGGACGTTATCTCGATTTACAGCCAAATTTGTCATTGGCTAAGTTGTTGCGGCGATTGGAAAAACAGCGATTAGAACACGAGGCTTTAATTGCGGCGAATGATTTGATGCGGTATGAGTTTGGGGTGGAAGAGGCGATTAATTTAAGTTGGGAACAGTTGGATGAAAAGGCGAAAAATGTCGGTTGTTATTTGAGTTTGTATGCTTTAGCGACGATTCCTTTTTCTACTGAAGGGATAGAAGATGAAGATGAACAGGAAGAATGGGAAAAGGCGCTGCGGGATTTGCGACATTGGCATTTGCTTCAGGAAGTGCGTCAGGAAACCTATCGAATACATCCTTTGATTCGGCAATTTTTGCAAAAGCGGTTGGATGAGTTGACTCAAGCAGAGGAAATGAAAAGGAATTTTGCTGCGTCGATGGTAGCAGTAGCGAGGGAAATTGACTATCCGCTGACTGGTGAGGATGCGATTAAATTCACTCCTTGGATTCCTCACATTGAAGAAGTAGCAAATAATTTGTCCCAATTTCTGGATGATGAGCATTTGATTACACCTTTTAACGGTTTAGGTTATTTTGATGAAGGTCAAAGTTTCTCTCAGCAAGCAGAAGTTTGGTTTCAGCAATGTCGGGATATTGTTAAACAAAGATTGGGTGAAGAACATCCCGATTTCGCCACTATCCTCAATAACTTAGCCGTACTTTACAAATCCCTTGGTAGATATAGTGAAGCGGAACCATTATGTGTGCAAGCGTTATCAATCGATCGCCAGAGTTTGCCAGAAAATCATCCCAGTATAGCCAGAGATCTCAACAACTTAGCCCAACTTTACACATCCCTTAGCAGATACAGCGAAGCGGAACCATTATTTCTGCAAGCATCTGAAATTAACAAAGCCAACCTGCCAGAAAACCATCCCAGTATAGCCAGAGATCTCAACAATTTAGCCGAACTTTACTATTCCCAAGGTAGATACAGCGAAGCGGAACCATTATGTGTGCAAGCTTTGTCAATCGATCGCCAGAGTTTGCCAGAAAATCATCCCCAATTAGC
>CAZJJR010000324.1:0-6391 GCA_964546365.1 uncultured bacterium
AATCTACCTTCGTTTTTTCACGCCTACCTACTTAAATTAAGCTTTTCACAGGTAACCCGACTTGACAACCCACTCTTACAACCCTTGATTTCTCGTGACTTTGCATAAGTCATGAAATCTTTACTTTTTGTCCCTCAAGCCCCCTGCCGAAATAGTAAATGCGGCAATGTTTAAGCGAACTGATAAGGGAGCGGGATCAAAGCAAGCACGCCTTAAGTCTTTGCTTTTTTCGTGCGATCCCCTTTTCCCCAAAGTAGTTTTTTGTCCTTTGATAGAGGTAACCAAAAAATGCAACCCTTGAATAAATCTCTTTCTACTGTCAAATAAAGCGCTAGTTTTTTAGGCCGATCGAATCCAGAAAACCTTTATTTAAATCGCGGAAATTTTACCGCTAATTTTAAGGTAACATTAATAACAATCGATTTTACGGATACCGAATAATAAGCCATTTTAAGGTCTCGCCATTAACCAGCTAACACTTTAACGGTTGGTTGTGTAGAGTTAGAGGAATTTGTTAGCGGTTCTACTTCCACTTGCCCGTCTTCTAAAGGTAATCTTTCCCGTAAGATAGCCATTTCTTGCTGCCAAATCAAAATTTCCTCCATACCTTCCCAAGAAGGTGCAAAGGGAGAAATTGCTAGGGAGCAAGCGTGCCAACTACCCCGAACGGGGACGCTTAACTGTTGGCAGAAACCACCTCGTCTTCCCTCTGGCGTATAGAATCGACAAGCTCGACAGGCTGAAGTTGCAGGACTTACCTTCATAAAACCTCTTACTTTTTAGGAGTTACCCCGGGTTGATAAGTTTTTTTGGATTTCATTTTCTATTTATCGCAAATTCTCTGGTGGTCATGAAATCCTTTAAACCTTTATCTGGCAATAGTTTTAGCGATCCCGAAGTAAAAATAAATTTTAGGTTTTCTTCATTTTTACGTTAAGAAATTGATACATTATTTGGGAAAGAACGATATCAATTTCTATAAAAAATAAATCGGGATCAATGGAAACTTCAATGGAGGTCGGGAGCCAAGCTATGCGATCGCAATTCAAAAATAAAAAAAAATTGCTCTATCCCAGGATAGATAAAAGACATAAGATTTTATTATCTAATCGGCTAAATTTTAGAGAATTATTAATAATTATCTGTAGGAGGGAAAAATAAAAAAATTCCAAAAAAAGGCCATTCTACTCAAAACCGTGACAAGTCTCTAATCTTCTGAATGGACTCATTGACATCCGGAAGATTTTTCTTAAGCACTTAACTAGGTAGGCAGGAAGCTCTAAGAAAGGGGCTTGAGGGCAGAGGAAAAGATCGGTGACACTGTTAAAGTAAGTTGATATGGAAGAGAGTCCCTACCCTTCATTTATGGCCCTATACCCGAATTTCCTGGTGTGAAGGTAGTAAACCTGATTTTCTAAAACCCCTAAAATGTCACTCAGGGACATCAAAAACATCATAAATAAGAGGTAAAAAAAAAGTACTTCAGTTTTTGCTATTTCGTTTTTACTTTTACTATCAAACTTCTCGCTCCAAATCTAGCTATGACTCAAGTCTCCCCCGTTGAACCAACAGAAAAGTCCTCTGCCACTCAGCCCTACTTGCCCGCGTTAAAAACGGTGCTAGGAACTCTGGATGTTAAATTAGACGAAGAATTAGCTCGATATCGGCGCAAACGCGGGATCAAAACCTTTACAAATGCTACCAATAAGCGTTCTCAGCCAAAAAAAGGGTTGGATCTGATTGCGATCCGAGCTACTGGAGGTAGATCTCAGCCTCCGGATGTTGAGGAAATGGCATCCCCAGTGAGTTTACCAGCTTCGATAAGTGCCTCTGTTCCTCAAGTAGAAGCTAACAACGGTTATTCAGATATTTCTAATCCAGTACAGCCAGCACCAGCTTATTCGTTAGATAGTAATCCGATCGCACAACCGGAGTTTACCCCCACTTTGACGCAACCTGAGGTCGCTACTTACGATACGCACCCAGATCGGTATTTAGAATCTTCCGAAGCGCTGCTCAAAAATTTGGAAGAGAAACGGGTCGCTCACAAGCAGGAGCGGACTTTCACGGACAACCTGTTTACTCCTCTGGGCGTTGGCTCGATGCTACTTTTATTGCTCTCTAGCGCTACCTTGGGCTACGTAGCAGTAAATCCGTCGAGCCTAAGCCATCTGCCTTTCGGAGGTATTTTCGGTTCGCGGAGTACTCGGGAAGCAAAAGACCCTCAACAAACCGCATCTGTTAACGTTGCTAAAACGGGAGATGAATCGATCCCCAATTCTCCTAACTTGGCTTCTCAAGAGTTCGTAGAGCTAAATTTAAGAACCTTAAGTACGATTACTCCTAGAAATCCCAGAATTCAACCTTTGGCAGCGCCCAGCCCTCAGTTACCCGTCAAGCAACCAGCCCCTCTGCCTAACCCGGTGGCTTCTCCCGTGCCTTTAGATTTGCCTTCCGCACTGCTACCGCAGTCAATTCAGTCAGGGGTGTTACCGCAGATCGGAACTCAACCTCCCGCTCCTTTGCCGCCACCAACTTTAGCAGGTCAGCAACCGACTGTGGTTAATCAGCCTAATAAACCGAATTCAGGAAAACCGCAACCTCAAGCGTCATCGGCTAAAGCTGCACCAGCAAAACCAAAGGCTGCACCAGCAAGAGAAAATAAATTTTTGGTCGTGATGTCCTACAATGGCGATCGCTCTCTGACACAAGCTAAGAAATCCGTGCCAGATGCTCACCTGCGCGATTTAGGTCAAGGTAAGGCTATTCAACTAGCAGCTTTTCCCACTCAAGCTGAAGCGCAAAAAAAAGTGGCAGCTTTACGCAAGCAAGGTATTTCGGCGAGAATAGCTGCCCGTTAATTTGGAAGAGGGGGAAAGGGGAAAGGGGGAAAGGGAAAGGGAAAGGGAAAATTTGTTAACTCTGAATTCTGACTCTTGACTCCTGAATTCTGAATTCTGAGTTCTGAGTTCTGACTCCTGACTCCTGACTTCCCCGTTTTTGTGCTGGGAAAAGCACGATAGTATGAAGTTAAGGTGAAAGTATAGCCTATAGGAGCCTTTCGCTTGTTTGATGGCGAGTGAATGGAGAGTTCAGTATGGGACTGATCGATCGCGTTCTGCGGGTGGTTCGCGCTAATATCAATCATCTAATCGGTGAGTCGGAAGATCCGGAAAAGGTTCTGGAACAAGCCGTTCTGGATATGCAGGAACAACTAATTCATTTGCGGCAGGCAGTAGCGCAGGCGATCGCAACTAAAAAACGCACCGAACGCGATGTCAGTAATGCCCGGGCAAATGCCGATTCTTGGCAAAGTCGCGCTCAATTGGCTTTGCAAAAAGGGGATGAAAATTTGGCGCGGGAAGCTTTGGTGCGGCGTAAGTCATATCTGGATAATGCCAACCTCATGCAGTCGCAACTGGCAACTCAGAACACGATCGTCAACAAGCTGAAGGAAGATTTGCGGATTTTGGAAGGCAAAATTGCCGAGGCAAAAACGAAAAAAGACCTCTACATTGCCCGCGCTCGTTCTGCCCAGGCATCTCAAAAACTCAATGAGATGATGAACCGCTTTAATCCTAGCGGGTCTTTGAGCGCGTTTGAACGGATGGAAGAGAAGGTTTTGCAATTGGAAGCCCGATCGGAAGCGATCGCTCAATTGGGAACGAACGAACTAGAACAGAAATTTATCGCCTTGGAAGGTAGTAGCCAGGTGGACGAAGAACTAGCGGCTATGAAGGCAAAAACGATCGCAGGCAAAAATGCGGCTCGGTTACCTTCGGTTCAATCATCGCCTGGGAAAAACTCGGAGCTTGATGAGGAACTGGAAAAATTGCGCTCTCAGCTAGAGAAATCTTGAGAATTTGTGATTTTAACGATCGAGCAATGAAGGCCAAACCGCGATTTTACGAAACGGCTAGACTTCACCTCAAACTAAAAATTCCATAGATTAAAGAAGATACTTCATTTGGAAATTTGGACTCGCTATGGTATGGAAAGTTTCTCGATGCTCGATGGCTAGCCTCAATCAGTAACTCAACCGCGTAACCGATCGAGATGTTTTCTCGAAATATGTCGATCCCAGCTGGAAATTTTTACACTGGATGAAAGGAATCATGTTTTCATTCGCTCAATGGAGGTTCTGTAATTCCCTGGAGGAAGCGGCCTAGATCTGAAACTATGGGTACGATGGTTTCAGGATAAATAATTGAGCATATAGTCAAGTAAATTCGCTGAAAATCAGGCTGATTTCACAAGCCAGCCTTTTAACCGACCAAACCAGAGTACACCCTAGAAGGAAAAACAAAGTTATGGGATTATTCGATCGCATTAGCCGACTAGTCCGGGCCAACTTGAATGATGTGGTTAGTAAAGCGGAAGACCCGGAAAAGATTCTAGAGCAGTCAATTATTGATATGCAGGAGGACTTGGTGCAACTGCGTCAAGCTGTTGCTCAGGCGATCGCTACTCAAAAACGTACCCAACAACAATACAACCAAGCTCAATCAGAAGCAAATAATTGGCAAAGTCGCGCTCAACTAGCCCTGCAAAAAGGCGATGAAAATCTTGCTAGGGAAGCTCTCGTTCGGAAAAAGTCCCAAAGCGATACCGCAGCTGCCCTCAAGCAAACTCTCGATCAGCAATCTGGCCAAGTAGATACCCTCAAGCGTAACCTGATTGCTTTGGAAAGCAAGATTTCCGAAGCTAAGACGAAGAAGGATATGCTCAAAGCGCGGATTTCTGCGGCGAAGGCTAACGAGCAATTGCAAAATGCCGTTGGTAAGCTGGGTACTAGCAGCGCAATGGGTGCCTTCGAGCGGATGGAAGAGAAAGTTTTGATGATGGAAGCTCGCGCCCAGTCAGCACAAGAGTTAACTGGCAATAATCTGGAAGAGCAATTTAAGCTGCTCGAATCTGGTAGCGATGTGGATGATGAGTTAATGGCAATGAAGGCTCAATTGGCTGGTTCTAGCCCTAACCAAGCTGCTTTACCTGGTTCTGCTCAAAATACTACTAGTTCTTCTACTTCTTCATCTTCTTCTGCTTCTTCATCTAGTTCAGCAGTTGATAAGGACTTGGAAGAACTGCGAAAGCAAATCGACCAACTGTAATTAATTCTGTGTCCAAATATTCAGTCTGGAAGAAATCTCTCTATTTCTCTTGTGGAAGTGGTGAGAGTCATACTCCAGGCTGTATTTTTTTGGTTAAATTTCCGTTAATATCTATGGAAGTGTTTGCTCTCCGACCGTATGCTGAATGAAATTTTGCCCTTTCGGTTTGTCCTGGATACTACTGCGATCGCAGGTGCTGGTTTGTGGTCGCTGGCTTTGTATCTCGGTTTTTGGCCTCTCACTGAATGGGTAACCGAACAGCTAAGACGTTGGTTTAATTTTGCCGAGCGATCGCTTTATACTTCCGAAGCTGAATTTGAAAGAACCCGTCGCGCCAGAGAAGCACAAAATGCTTTTTATGCTTCTATTTTTAGTATCGTTCCCTTTTTGTTTATCGGGAGCTTTTGCAATTGGGGAGTCGAACTAAGTTTAGGCAGCAGTTGGGCGATTAGCGTGGGAATGCTTGCTTGTATTGCTTGCGGTATTTACGAACTGGGGCGTCGCGATGGCCAGAAATGAGCGAATTAGCAATTTAATATAACAAATGTAAAAATTTTAGATAAATTTTTTGATTTATCGTATTATTTTAAATAATGGGAGTCTGTTTAAAAATCAAACTAAAAAGATAGTTCTTCCTCATCAGAATTATAATACAACAAAAAATAGTAAAAGTATATAAGAAAGCCCTTAATTAAGTAGGGCTTGCCTCCTTGAGTATGCGATCGCAGATAGCAACGGTTAAACTAACGATGCGATCGCATCTTCGAGAGTAACTCGTCCTTTGATATGAGTAGCTCCCTTACCTTCAAAAACAATATGGCCAGTATTGAAATTATCTAACATCTGGCTCCAAGCATTAACAGAACCAGGACTATTACCACCTTGTTCGAGTACTTTTCCCCAGTCTGACCTGGGAAGCTCAACCGCCTGTACCGAACGACCCAACGCCTTGGCAAATGCTGCCGCCGCATCATTGGGGCTATAAGGCTGTGGGCCTTCCAGTTCGACGATCCTTTTACCGCTCCAGGTTTCCAATAAGCACTCTGCACAAACGCGCCCGATATCTGCTGCTGAAACCATTGGTATGGCACGATCTAAAGGAGTGAGAAAGCTGGGCAACACCCCATTATTCGCCGCTACACCTGCCACTGATGCCCAATTCTCCATAAAATAAGCAGCGCGAACAAATGTCACGGGTAAATCAAGATTACCCAAGAGTCTTTCTAAAATCCAGGTAGTGCGAATATTACCAGTTCCTTCTGGAATATGAGCACCTACCG
>CAZJJR010000325.1:0-4877 GCA_964546365.1 uncultured bacterium
TTCAATCCAAAATCGGCCGCTGCTGTAACAAAAAAGATACACCAGCGCCAGAGTACCTACTTTTAAATGTGGTTTTCCTTTCAGAGAACGAAAGAAGAGGGCGAGTAGTATCCCGAAAATCATTAAATCCCAGAGGGACTCGTACAGGAAAGTGGGATGGAAATAAGCAACATTTTCATATCCGGAAAGGCGGTTTTGAGGCGGAATGTAGAGTTTCCAAGGCAAATCGGTAGGAGCGCCGTATGCTTCGGAATTGAAGAAATTTCCCCAACGCCCGATCGCTTGACCGAGAATGAGGGAAGGAGCAACTAAATCTGCCAATTGCCAGAAAGCCACTTTTTGAACTCTGGCAAAAATTAACGCTGCCACAACACCGCCCAGGATCGCGCCATGAATCGCAATGCCACCTTTCCAAATGGCTATGATATCAGCTGGGTTCTGGGCATACTCGTCCCACTGAAACAAAACGTAGTAAAGTCGGGCGCAAGGAATTGCCGCCACCACCAGCCAAATCGCCAATTCTCCCGGCAAATCGGGGTTTATCCCCCGCCGTTTGGCTAAATAGCCGGAAAGGTTTACTCCAATCAGTACCGCAGAAGCAATTAACAAACCGTACCAGCGGATCGCAATTGGCCCCAACTCAAGGATAATCGGCCCCGGCGAAGTAAACTGAAAAGCTAAGGGCAAGATAGGAATACCAAAAACCATGAAAATACCTTTGGTGAAACAACATTTTGCGCCATAAAAAACTTCAGCACCCTTCATAGAGATACAGCATAGATTTTAAGGCGCTATGGGTTCTTTACTCGTTTTTCCCTCAAAGATTACCTAAAATGTCGGATGAATGCCCCCGTTACAGCGAAGCTTGACGGTGGGTGCATGTCAACATACTTGTCTTATTAGAGAAGTAGGGTATCTGAACCTATTTGGATCTAAAAAAATACCCAGTACGAAATGTACTGGGAAAAAACATTTTCAAATGTAAGATTGCCCAAAACCTATTGTGCATTTGGAACACCAGGCTGATTGGTGTTATTGGGTGTGAGGTTTTGGTTAGCGTTATTAGGCGCGATGTTTTGATTGGGATTGTTGGGGTTATTGGGGCCGATGTTTTCGTTAGGATTGTTGGGATTATTAGGAGTAATGGTTTGATTGGGACTATTAGGTGTCAAATTGGGATTTGCGTTGTTAGGCGCAATAGTTTGATTAGGATTATTGGGCGTGATGTTTTGATTGGTGTTATTGGGTGTTAAGTTTTGGTTGGTGTTATTGGGTGTTAAGTTTTGGTTGGTGTTATTGGGTGTGATGTTTTGGTTTGTGTTATTGGGTGTGATGTTTTGATTTGTGGCATCCGGCGCTGTATTTTGTAGCGTATTACCGGGAACCTGATTTCCGGTTGCGTTGGTAGTGTTACCAACAATATAATTAGCTGCCTGAGCGTTAGCAATTGGCTGTAAAACCCCTTGATTGACTAAAGCTTGATGGATTAAAGCAGCAGCTTCCCCACGAGTTAATACTCGACTGGGAGCGAGAGTATTTACGTTGGGATAGTTGACGACGATATTCGCTTCGGTGGCAGCTGCGATCGGCCCTACTGCATAGCTAGGAATGGCATTGTCATCTGTATAATAATTGCTGAGAGTTGTCGCCGCAGTTTGGTTAGGAGTTAATCCCAAACCATTGGCTAAAGCTACAATTGCATCAGCTTTTGTAACTCCTCGATTGGGATAAAAACGGCTACCGGGAAAACCTGCCATAAATCCGGTTTCGTATGCTTCTTGGATAGCTGAGGTTGCCCAATAATTATTAGCAACATCAACAAAACCCGTACCAGTTAATTGGCGCACTTGGTTTCGCTCGAAAGCTTTCTGAAGCATAGCGGCAAATTCAGCCCTTTGTACTGGCTGATTCGGTCTGTATTGTCCGTTAGGATATCCGGTAATTATGTTTCTGGCAGCTAAAGATTGAATAAATGGTGCTGCCCAATAACCGTTTAGATCGTTAAAGGTAGTCTGAGTATTAGCAGGAGCTTGCGTTTGGGCGCTAGCAGGAGCATTAACCGCTATTGGTGCAACTACACCTGCTGTTAATCCCAAAGCTAATATAGCTGCACTTGCTGATGAAAAACGAGTTAAATTTAGCATTTTAAACCCACTTCGATAATTGCTTCTAATTAAAGGTTAGCTATCTTATATTGAGCGGTTTTCCATCGTGGGACATAAAGGTTAACCTTCTCGAAGGTAGAGATAATTTATGCTGTATTAAAATTACTAATTATGGTAGATGGAATAAAAGGTTTTTTGAGTTTTGGCAATATGCAAATATCTCTTCCAAGTTTTGATTAATCAATTATTGTAATTAAATCGAGAAACCGGGTTTTTGGCAAATAACTAAATCTAAAATCCTAAATTTTTCTCAATTGTTATCCGGTTTATCAAGTCTTTTTGAAAATTTGGCAAGATGTGAAATTAGTAGAAATTCCCCATCATACAGTTTGATAACTGATAACTGTTTATCTGAAAACTTGGGAGTGGCGATCTCGCTCGGTTATTTCATTTGGCTAGAAGAAATCTGTACTTCTTTGAGCAACTTTGAGCAATACAAGACGAGACTTGTTACCCATCTGATTTCATAGTCAAAAAGCAAGATATTGAGCTAAAAAAGAAGGAAGCTAACTAACCTTTTGCGGCTATCTTAAGGGCAGTTTGAGAGAAACCTGATAGAATTAAGTAAGTAAGTAAGCAACCTTAATAATTTACAGACGGCTTATTGCATAAGGAATTGAGATATATGGGCGATACTGGATTTGAACCAGTGACCCCATCCGTGTGAAGGATGTGCGCTACCACTGTGCTAATCGCCCGGGAATATTTAATATAGCACGGATATTCGATTAACAACTACTCAATCTCCTTGGGGATATTCGTCCCACAAACTAGTGGTTTCTCGCAAACTTAAATGGTCGCCATTCCCTAAGATCAGGTGATCCAATAGGGGAATATTCAAAAACTGCGCTGCGATCAATAGCTGCTTGGTCAAACTAATATCTTCTTGGGAAGGTTCTACATTGCCAGAGGGATGGTTGTGAGCGATAATTACTCGCGTTGCTCCCTGCCTGATCACTTCGCGGAAAATTTCCCGGGGATGGGCTAAGGTTTCTGTAGCGGTGCCGATGGTAATTACTTGCGTTCCCATCAATCGATTTTTTACATCTAACAATAAGACGGCGAATCTTTCCTGTGACTGCCACATCAGGTCATTGCAGAGGGTAGCGGCGGCGGCGGCGGGACTTTCTATGGGGGTGCGATCGAGCGGTCGGCTAGCAAAGGATCTTTTTCCTAATTCGATCGCAGCTAAGATAGTGGAGGCTTTAGCTGGCCCAATACCGGGTATTTTCATTAATTCCGCTACGCTAATATCTCGCAACACTGCTAGCGGATCTCGTCCGTGTTGGCTCAATTGTTGCAAAATATATTGTCCTAAGCCAACCGCAGATAACTTTCCTTTTCCCTGTCCAGTACTCAATAAAATGGCGATTAATTCCGCAGTGGCAAGACTTTTCGGACCATGTGCCATCAATCTTTCGCGAGGACGTTCGCTGCTGGGGATATCTGCAATTCTCAAACTATAGGTCATAGATCGCACCGCTGGCTCACTGAAAATCAAATATATAGCTACAGAGGGTTGTTTGAGTTGGCTAGAGAAAAATATGCTGATGCTCACTGGAATTTGCCTGTTCGATCGGGTATTTTGATGAGTCACCGAGCTTTGTTGTTAGTTAACCATAACTCTCGGCATGGAAGAAAGAACTTCTCCCAAGCGGTCAATCAATTGGAAGCGTTAGGTTTTGAGTTAGTACAAAAGGTGACGGAAAAACCTCAGCACATATCCGATTCGATCGAGCGATATCGCGATCGGGTAGATTTAGTGATAATTGGTGGTGGGGATGGGACTGTCAATGCTGCGGCTGAAGGTTTAATAAAAACACAACTTCCTTTTGGTATTCTGCCATTGGGAACGGCGAATGACTTAGCTCATACGTTGGGAATTCCCACCGATCTAAAGCAAGCTTGTCAAATTATTGCCGATGGACGAGTCAAGCGGATTGACTTAGGCTGGGTAAATGGCAAATACTTCTTTAATGTTGCCAGTTTAGGACTGAGCGTAAAAATCACCGAACAACTAACTAAAGAAGTAAAACGTCGTTGGGGAGTGCTAGCTTATGGCGCTACGGCGATGCAAGTAATTTGGCAAACACGACCATTCAGGGCTACCATCAGCCAGGGCGATCGCACGATAGAAGTAAAAACAGTGCAAATTGCCGTAGGTAACGGAAGATACTACGGTGGCGGTATGGTCGTGCGGGATGATGCCAAAATTAACGACCAAAGGCTAGATTTGTATAGTCTGGAGATCGATCGCTGGTGGCAAATCTTGCTGCATCTACCCACCATCAAGCAAGGACAGCAAACCGATTCGGCTGGTGTTCGTACTCTAGAAGGGAAAGAATTTGAGGTGATGACAAACTTTCCTCTGCCGATTAACACTGATGGAGAGATCCGTACTTACACGCCAGCCAAATTTCGCCTCATTCCAGAAGCCCTACCAGTGATCGTACCTAAATCAACGAAAATATCAGGCATGGTAGAAGAGTGAGAAATGCGGGAGGAAGCAGGGGGAAAGGGAAAGGGAAAATAAAAGTAAGCATATATTTTATTTTTCTGTCCATCTTCCCATCTCCCTATCTGCCGATCCCCCTATTCTCCGTTGATCGAATGAAAGCCGTATCATTAATTTTGTATGCGTTATCCCTTTTCCCGTGACCTCCCAAATAAGTTCATTTTGGCAAACCCAAGAAAAGAAGAAGAAAGTCGCAA
>CAZJJR010000325.1:4936-6294 GCA_964546365.1 uncultured bacterium
TCCCAATGAACTAGAAGAAACCGCTTTAAGTATTTCCCAGAGAATGTCCTCTGGAAACTAATTAACTAATTGATTCCCACTAGAGAGGTAAATGTGAAAAAGTCAGGTTTACTGATAGCAGCGGTACTGTTAGGTTTATTGGGGATTGGTGCAGCCTATGCCTCCGAATTCATAGTTTGTAAACAATTAACCCAACAGTGCGTTCTGGTCACCGATGGTAGCAAGCTTTCGCCAGATGCACTGGGCATTAGAATGAACTTAGCTACCGCCAACATCATTAGGTCAATACCGCTCGTTTGTTTGCTCTTAGGCGTGACTTTTTGGGTCGTTGGAGGGTGGAAATCAAAAAAACCAGCCAACAAACCCTCTACTGCAAACCAGCTTAGACCTTCTGCCGCCAAAGATGTAGGGGTAGCTTGGCACAGTCTAGATGTGAATAAAACTCTAGATGCGCTCAACAGCGATCGGCAAACTGGTTTAACTACCAAGCAAGTCGAAGAACGTCGGCAAAGATACGGACTCAACGAACTAGAAGAAACCGCCGGACGTAGCAATTGGCAAATTCTCTTAGATCAGTTCACCAATATCATGTTGTTGATGCTGATCGGAGTAGCGTTTGTTTCTGGCATTCTCGATTTAGTCAAACTCCAACAGGAAGGATTATCTGCGGGAGAAGTTCCCTTTAAAGATACGATCGCGATTTTGGCGATCGTGATCCTCAACGGTATTTTGGGCTACCTGCAAGAAACCCGTGCGGAAAAAGCACTAGCTGCCCTCAAACGCCTTTCTTCTCCAAAAGTGCGCGTAATTCGGGATGGCAGAACCTTGGAAGTGAACGCCAAAGAACTCGTACCGGGAGATATCATGCTCTTGGAAGCGGGAGTGCAAGTAGCGGCAGACGGGCGCTTGGTCGAAGTTGCCAATCTCCAGATTCGGGAAGCCGCGCTAACCGGGGAAGCGGAAGCAGTCAACAAACAAGCCGAGTTAAAACTGAGCGAAGAAACTTCCTTGGGCGATCGCCTTAACCTGGTGTTTCAAGGTACCGAAGTAGTGCAAGGACGGGGCACCGTAATTGTTACCAACACGGGAATGCAAACCGAACTGGGGCGAATCGCGGCTTTATTGCAAGGGGTAGAAAGCGAACCAACTCCTTTACAACAACGGATGGGGCAGTTGGGCAACGTCTTGGTGACGGGATCTTTGGTTCTAGTAGTTTTAGTGGTAGTAGGCGGTTTGTTCCGCAGTGGATGGAACTTCAACACCTTTATCGAACTAGTAGAAGTTTCTCTGAGTATGGCAGTGGCGGTAGTACCAGAAGGTTTGCCGGCAGTGATTACGGTTACGCTGGCATTGGGAAC
>CAZJJR010000326.1:0-6259 GCA_964546365.1 uncultured bacterium
TACATTAACAAATGAGTGGAAAAAATTTCTAGAATCAGCCGGATTGTCTGAATTGGCAAACTTTCCCATAATTCAGCTATCTTCGTCACGTAATTGATTAAAAGTAACTTTTACCTGCAAGGCGGTTATAAAGTTTTTGCCGTCAGTTAAATCCGCATTAGATATTGTATAACTTTTCCCCTCTTTCCCCATTGACAAACAGGGAGAGAGGGGAATAACTTTGGGTAAGCTAGAAGAACCTGTTAACCAAAACTAACCTTAAAGATTAATTTATATTTATGACGTTACATTACAAGAAAATACCTGCTAAAATTAACCGCCTCTCTTTAATCGCAATCTTTTATCCACCTAAGTTAACTGGCAAACTCAACAGAAAAAAAACACTATTTTTCTCATATTACATTTTCCTTTTTACATTTGGCTTTTTATTTCCTCAAGCCACAGCGCAAATCATTCCCGATAATACCCTTCCCCAGAATAGTCTAATCAGACAAGATGGCAATAGCAGCATTATTGAGGGAGGAACTCAAGCAGGAACCAACCTTTTTCACAGCTTCAAAGACTTTTCCATTCCCACTGGTACTGAAGCATTTTTCAATAATAATTTGCAGATTCAAAATATTTTCAGTCGGGTAACTGGCGGTTCAATTTCTAATATAGATGGATTGATTAAAGCCAACGGTACGGCTAACTTATTCTTGCTCAATCCCAACGGCATAATTTTTGGCCCTAACGCACGTTTAGACATCGGCGGTTCTTTTTTAGGTTCTACCGCCAGCAGCCTTAAATTTGCTGATGGGATAGAATTCAGTACCATTAATTCTGCCGTACCTCCTTTATTAACAATTAGCGTACCCGTTGGCTTACAATTTTACGGTAATGAAGGTAGTATTGTCGTAAACGCTGGTCGTATTTCGGATGCGAATGCTGTCAAAGAAAAAGGTGATGCAGGTGCGATACCAAATACAGCACAACTTATTAATAATTCCGCCGCACCTCCTAAAGCTATTTCGGGTACTTTAACTGAAAATGATGTTGATTTATACAAAATTTATCTACCTGGTGGCGAATCTTTTCAAGCCACAACAGTACGGGGAACTTCAGTAGATACTCAGTTATTTTTATTTGATAGTAATGGTAAAGGACTTTATAGTAATGATGACTATTCTGGAGGTTTCCAATCAACAATTCCACAGGGAGAATCTTTTACACCTCCTGCGTCAGGTATTTATTATTTAGGTATTACTAGTTTTGGTAACAATCCTACTAACGCTAGTGGAGAAGAGATTAATTTTAGTAATTCAGTAAATCCGTCTACTGACTCCAATAATCAAAACATCCTTAGCGGTTGGACTGAAAGTGGTCTTGATAATGGAAACTACATTATCCGCATGGGTGATGCAAAATCGTTTGACAATGAAGGATTGCAAGTTAAATCCGGTAAAACTCTTGCACTGATAGGCGGAAACGTCACAGTTAATGAAGGACTTTTACAAGCACCGGGAGGGAAAGTTCAAATCGGAGGAGTGTCTGGAATTGGAACGGTAGGAATAAATATCGATGGAGGAACGGGAAATTTTAATTCTGTAGAATTTCCAAATGGTATCGAACGTGCAGATGTATCTTTTGCCAATCAAGCAGAAGTGAATGTTTTTAAGGGTGGTGGCGGTGGGATTTCGGTTTTTGGTCGTGATATCACGATTTTAGGAGAAAGCCGCCTGACTACCGGAATAGCTGTAGATGGGGATACCGCTAACTCTATGGCAGGGGATATTACCCTTGATGCTACCAGAGCGATCGCAATTTCTGCCAGCCAACTTCAAAGCAATCAAAAACCGATCGATATAGGCTCAACATCTGAAAATAGCAATAGCGGTAGCGCAGGTAATATTGCCATTTCCGCCGCCGACTCGGTTTTAATAGATAACGTTTCATTGACAAGTAGCAATGATGGCAACGGAACAGCCGGAAACGTATTAATTCAATCAGGCAATACAGTTTCTCTCAAAAATACTAATATTTTTAGCGATGCTTACAACAATGGCAATTCTGGTGGAACCGCTGGATACATTTACATCAAAGCTGGCAAATTAGCTGATATTTCTAATAGCTATATTACCGCTGAAAGTTACGATAATTTAGGAGAAATTGAGCCTCAAACTACATCAGAAACATCATTATTTAGTCCTGGCAACATCACGATCGATGCTAGTGCTATTCAATTAAATAAAGTACAATTTAGTACGACAATTTTTGGCGCTGGATTAGCGGGAAATATCAATTTTATTGCCGAAGAAAATGTTTTTATTCGCAATAAAAGCGAAATTGCCAGCGATTCTACTCAATCTGGTGGAACCGCTGGTAACGTTTACATCAGCGCTAGCAATTTAGTTGAGATTACCGATAGTAAAATTTCCGCTCAAAGTTCTAGTTCTTCCCAGTCCCTAAATGCCAACAGGCAAGAGAATATTTTACAAGCTCAAACTGCGGAAACAGTAAATAATCAAGATTCGCCATCTTTAAATCAAGGAACTCAAGAGGTTTCTTCTCTTGGTGGTAACATCTTAATAGAAGCCAATTCAATTAAATTAGATGCCGCCAATTTAAGCACTACAATTTTTACTTCTGGATTAGCTGGTTTCGTCGAAATTACTGCCAAAGACAGCGTGATGATTACTAATGATAGTAAAATCACTAGTGATGCTACCCGACCAGGCGGAACGGCTGGAAATATTTATATAAAATCAGGAAATTTAGTTGAAGTTGCTAACAGCAAAATTACTGCTCAAACTTGGAATTTGTTTAGCGAACCCAGCGGTTTAGGGAACGAACAAAACATAATTTTGCAGGCTGTTAACGCGGATACCGCTTCTAATTTAACCCAAAATGAACAGCCAGACTCCAGCAATCAGGTAAATTCGCTTTCTAATGGCGGTAATATCACTATAGAAGCAGGCTCTATTAAGATAGATGGAATTATTTTAAGTACTACTATTTCTGGGCCTGGGGCGGCTGGAAATATTAATATTGTTGGCAATAATAATGTCTTGATTACCAATGAAAGTAAAATTATCAGTGATGCTGTAGAAACGGGGGGAACGGCTGGATATATTTATGTAAATGCCGTTAATTTAGTTGAAATTAACAACAGCAAAATTTCCGCCGAAAGTAAGGTTGGTTCATTATTGGGAATTAAAAATGGTGATTTTCAGGTTGATTTTGGCTCCAGTGGCTCCGAAGGGAATAATTCTGAAAACATCATAAACCAGCTTGCTTTGGGTGGAAATATAGGGATTGAAGCAAATTCAATAAATTTAAACAAAGCAATTTTAAGTACTACTCTGACTGGTTCGGGATATGCTGGAAGCGTGGTTTTATCTGCTAAAGATAGTATAAGCATTGTCAACGGTACTAACGTGGCTAGCAATGCTTATAACAGCGAACTTAAAGCAGGTGGAATTGCTGGATTTGTAGGAATATTTGCTAATAATTTTGCCAATATTAATAATAGTGAAATTACAGCTACGACTTTCGCTTCTCAAGGGACAAATGCAATCAATAGCAGTAAGATAGAGGTAGGAGAAATTTTAATTGATGCGTCAACAGTTGCCATTTCAGGAGATAAAGCTATCTTGATCGCTGCTACTAAAGGCGAAGGTAATGCGGGTAACGTAGAAATTTATGCTGACAATCTATCTTTAAGTAATGGTGCTAAAATCAATGCCGGTACGTTTGGAGCAGGAGATGCTGGCAACGTATTGTTAACCGTGACTGGTATGGTCGATATAACAGGTGAAAACACCAGTATTTATAGCGATGTCAGCAAAGAAGCTTCCGGTAACGCAGGTACTGTTAATATTGAAGCGGCAGCAGTATTTATTGATGATAATGCTTCTTTAGCCACTAGTAATGCAGGAATCGGAAATGCAGGGGATATCAATATTACTAGTGCATCTACTAGTTTGACTAATAAAGCTTTTATATTTGCCGATACTACATCAGGAGATGGAGGAAATATTACATTGAGATCGGAAGATACAATTCTGGTACGTAATAATAGTAATATTTCTACTTCTGCTGGTAAAGAAGGTGAAGGGGGAGATGGGGGTAATATAATTATCGATACTAGTAACTTGGTAACTTTAAACAATAGTAATATTACTGCTAATGCTTTTTCCGGTAGAGGAGGCCAAATCACTATCAATACAAAAGGAATTTTTGGTGCTTCTCAACTTACGAGGGAAGAAATAGGAAATATCAACGATATTAATAAAGCGGTGCGAGAAGTATTTTTGACTAGTGACGTTACTGCTATTTCGCAACAGGGAGACCCGCAATTACAGGGTAGTGTAGAAATCAATACTCCTGATGTTGACCCCAGTTCGGGTTTGATAGAACTGCCAGAAAATGTAGTTGATGCCGCTAGGTTAGTTGCTTCTAGCTGTAACCGTAACAATTCCCAACCCAGCCAATTTATTGTCACTGGTAGGGGTGGTTTACCTCCCAGTCCGAATGAAGCACTGGGAGAGGAAGCTACTTGGGTAGATTTGAGAGGAACAGCAGGAGTCCAGGGGAGAAATATCGAGACTCCATCTCCATCAAAAGTTACTAATCCCATCATTAAAGAAGCTCAAGGATGGATAATTAACTCTAAAGGCGAAGTGGAATTAATCGCACAAGCGCCAACGGTAACACCTCAAAGTTCTGGACTTACACAACAGCAATGTTATGGGCGTTAAACTAAAATCTTGGCAAAAAAAACTTTCTAAATTGTTTTTGTATAGCCGTCAATTTAATAAGTGGCTAGTGCGAATTGGTTTGGCTTTTTTGGCAGCGCTGTTTAGTGCTGGGGTTTCGTTAGCTTTGACGGAAACTAATAGTGAATCGGTAATAAATAAAGAAGAGTTTCAGCCATTACCGATTTCTGCGGTTCAGTTATCTGTTTCTAATCCTCAACAATTATTGGAACAGGGGAGAGAATTTTTCCAAGACGAACGGTTTTCCCAATCGGCAGAAGTTTGGCAACAAGCAGTTTCTGGTTTCCAATCTGCTGGGGATAAATTGAACGAGGCGCAGGCGCTGAGTTACTTGTCTTTAGCTTATCAGCAATTAGGGAAGTTGAAGGAAGCTGAAAATGCGATCGCATCCAGTATATCCCTGATCCGGGATTCCGGACAAAGCAATGGCAACTCAGGATTGATTCTCGCTCAAGCTTTCAATGCTCGAGGCCATTTACAATTATCTTTAGGTCAACCGGAATCGGCTTTAAGTAGTTGGCAAGAGGCGGCAGCAATTTATACTAAAATTGGCGACGTAGAAGGTGCGATCGGCAGCCAAATTAACCAAGCGCAAGCTCTTCAATATATGGGGCTTTACCGTCGCGCCAGAAAAACTTTAGAGGAAGTCGAAACATCTCTGAAAGAGCGACCCAATTCTTTAGTTAAAGCCACTGGATTGCGTAGTTTAGGTAATGCTTTGCGAGTCATCGGAGAATTGTCAGACTCGCGCAAATTGTTACAAGAAAGTTTAACTATAGCGCAACAGTTGCAATCCCAGCCTGCCATTAGCGCCGCCCAATTTAGTTTAGCGAATACTGCCAGAGCGATCGCCGCTAAAGCCGAGGGAAATGCTGCTAAACAAGAAATCGGCGCTGCACTGGCTGCTTATCAAGAAGCAGCTAAAGTAGCCGCTTCGCCAATTAGTCGCATTCAAGCCCAATTAAACCAGCTTAGTTTGTTAGTAGAAAACGAGCAGTTGGCAGCAGCGGAAATTTTGCGATCGCAAATTACCATCAACGAATTACCCACCAGTCGTCGAGGCATTTATGCCAAAATCAACTTGGCTCAAACCTTAACCAAACTAGCAGAAAAACAAACCCAAACCACCAATTCCCAAACTGCCATTAATTATTATCGAGAAGCTGCTGATTTATTAGCAAAAGCAGTCAAAGAATCCAGAAACATCAAAGACTTACAAGCTGAATCTTACGCCCTCGGAAATTTAGGCAGACTATACGAAATAAGCGCCCAAGCGTCCACCAGCCAAACGCTAAATCAGCAAGCCCTCGCTTTAACAGAACAAGCCCTAGTTTTGGCACAATCACTTAATGCTTCTGACGTTGCTTATCGCTGGGAATGGCAATTAGGAAGACTGCTCAAAGCGAAAGGAGATCCCAAAGGAGCAATTAAAGCTTATAACGCCGCCGTAGAAACGCTCAAATCTCTACGTAGCGACTTAGTAGCAATCAATCCCGATAATC
>CAZJJR010000327.1:0-1938 GCA_964546365.1 uncultured bacterium
AAAAGGTGACCCATCTTCCCGTATTGCTTGCCAATAGGAAGTAATAGAACTTAGCCCCATCATTTCTTTTAAAGATAAGCCGAGAATTCTTTCGGCACTGGCGTTACAGGTGCGGATCGAACCGCTAGCATCTTGTAAAACGATCCCTTCTGCCATCGCCGTTACTACTGAGCGATAGCGTTCTTCACTTTCTTGTAAAGCAATTTGTGCTAGTTTGCGTTCCGTGATATCGCGCACGATACAAACGACTTCATCAACACCGCTTTGAACAATACGTGCTTCGTAGCTGTGAATGCCATCTGGTTTTTCTAAATCGTGTTCGTAGATTTGGATTTTTCCGGTTTCTACTGCGGCTTGGAAACGTGCGAGTAAGTTAGTTTTTACTGGTTCGGCAATGGGTAAATCTCTTAAATTTTTGCCAATAATAGATTTCCCAGGTAAAATTAAATCCTTTTCGTCTCCCGTTACATCTAAAAAAGTGCCATCTACTTTTTGTCGAAACATCAGGTCGGGTATTGCACTCAAAAGTGCTTGCATTTGCTTTTCACTTTGTCGTAATGCTTCTTCTGTTGTTTTAATTTCAGTAATATCTGTGGAAATCCCGCAAATTCCATAAACATTACCTTCTTCGGTTTTTAAAGGAACTTTTATATTTAAATAATAACAACGCTTCCCAGCATTATTCACCCCTCCTAAATCGTAGGAACGAACTACATTAGCGGTCTCTATCACTTCTCTATCAGTTTTGAGCGCTGATAAAGCTAGTTGCGAAGAAAAAAGTTGAAAATCATCAGCGCCGATGATTTCTTCTTCAGTCAGTCCTAATGCTTCCTGGTATAAACGATTAGCAAATATGTAGCGGCTGTTTAAATCTTTGACATAAATATACGCTCCCACATGATCGATGATAGCTGCTATTTTTTCTTCGCTATGACGCAAAGCTTTTTCGATTTGCTTGCGTTCGGTAATTTCTTGCTGTAATTGTTGATTGATGCTGGCTAATTCAGCCGTGCGTTTTTGGACTTGCTTTTCTAAGTTACGATTATACCTTTCTAGTAATTTTTCAGCTTTTTTTCGTTGGCTAATGTCGCTTGTTACTATGGTAACTAACCAATAGTTACCATCGGGAGACTTTCTTTTGATCAATGTTTCATTTAACCAAATTATCTTGCCATTTTTATGACGAAATCGATATTCAAATTCCAAGTAATTTTCGGTCACCATTCTTTCTAAAGGCATCACTTTATAGGCAAAATCTTCTGGTTTTAACCGTTCTGACCAAAGGTTGGGGTTTGCTAAAAACTCTTCTGGTCGAAAGCCTAAGATTGCTTCCGAACGTGGAGAAATATATTCGTACTCCCATGTCATATCTTCATAAAGCCGCAGACTGATAATTAGAACAGCCGCATTTTCCAGTACATCTTTCAGTCTTGATCTTGATGTTTTTAGGGCTGTTTCTACTAGTTTGCGATCGGTAATGTCGGTGATCGTACCGATATAGCCGATAATGTTACCATTAGCATCTTTTTCGGGAATAGCTTGCCCGAATACCCAGATAGTAGTGTAGTCCGATCGCACGAATCGGTACTCGCAGTTAAAGGGAATGCCTTTGCGAACTAAATCAAACCAAGCAGCGAGCGCTCGATCGCGATCGTCCGGGTGTAAGCTTTTAGTCCAACCCTGTCCCATAGATTCCGATCGCTCAAGTCCGATCATTTCAAAACTGCGATCGTTTCCGTACAAGCAACAACCCTCAATATCGGTGCGAAAAATCCCGACAGGTGCCGCATTTGCTAAGTTTGCATAGCGTTTTTCGCTTTCGATCAATGCTTTTTCTGCTTGTTGGCGTTGAGCTTCTGCTTGTTTGCGATCGGTGATATCGTGAAAAGCAGCGATCGCGTAAGCAACATTTCCCTGCGGATCGAACACGGGTATCGT
>CAZJJR010000327.1:1974-3715 GCA_964546365.1 uncultured bacterium
ATACTAGAGAGCCTCAAAGACTTTTAGGATTTTTTGAACGCCCGCACTGATGGCAATCTGTCGCTAGGATAAAGGCGATCGCTTCCCCCTAAATAAAGCTGATAAATACTAGCTCTATTTTCAGGAGTCGTATGCAAAATATTGCGATCGTTAAACAAATCTTTTGCCATCTGATTGGCATAAGAAATCGTCCCATTTTTTTCAATTACTGCCACTCCTACGGGTAACGCTACTAAAAATTGTTCTAATCGCCGTTCGCTAGCAAATAATGCTTCATTTAATTCTTGCATTTGGGCAAACAAAATTTTCAACTGCCCTGCCATTTGATTAAATGATTTAGCTAATTGTCCGACTTCATCAAAGCGCTCGATCTTTACAGTTTTATCCCATTCACCGATCGCAATTCTCCTAGCAGCCGCATTTAGCTGGTGAATTGGTTTAGTCACCCACGCAGCAAGTTTTATGCCAATAAAAGTAGATACGAAGATTGCTAAAATACATAACAAAACGGTTTTTTGAGTATTGGCATCGATATGTGCCATGAAATCCGATTCTCTCACCACAACCACGAGCAACCAATCTATGCCCCGTAGCTCTGTCAAAGGCGCGATTTGTACGAATATTCGCTTACCTTCATAGGTAAAATCGAGTTGTTGGTTACTGTCAATCCGAGCTAAACTACCAAATTTTTTGCGTAAATTTTCTCCAACTGCTACCATTAAAGGATTATTTTTGTTAAAAGCTGTTTGGCGTTGCCCTAGTGCGCGATCGTCAGTATTTTTCCATAATTTTTCTTTTATAGAACTTCCTACCAATAACCCAGTGCGTTCAATAATAAATGTTTGTCCGTTAATGCCAACTTTGACATTTTGTAAAAATTCGCTAATTTGAGACAAATTGGTAAATTGCGTGCCGAGAACTCCTAAAAATTTTCCCTTTCTGTCATATAAGGGTTGGGTAGCGGTAATACCCAAGGTTTCCTGAGAAACAGAATAATGAATATCAGTCCAAGTCGCTTTACCTGCTTTGACAGCAGCTTGATACCAAGGACGAGTGCGAACGTCGTATTTAGGAATGCTCTTGATAAGAGTAGTTCTATTGCCTTGCTTATCTACACCGTATATTTGATAATTACCTTCAGTTTGTTGATTAGCAACTTGAATAAGCAGTTGTCCGCTTTTATCCCTTGCCACCGCAACTACTTCTCCTTTTTGGTTGGCAAATGCGATCCTATTGATTTCAGGTATTTCTTTAATTTGGCTTAAAAAATACTGCTCTAAAAATTCCTGATTTTCTGGCTTTAAAACGCCGCTTTCCATAGCTTTTAGGTTGATTTTATTGAGCAAATTAGCAATTTGTAAAAAGTTACGGAATTCTGCTTGAATGCGGGCTGTTATCTCGCTGCGTAGCTGATGCGTTACATCGTTGACAGCTTGCTTTCCGTTGTAAAATGAAATATAACCAACCAAACTGACAGTTACGCAAATTTGTAAAACAAACGCGATAATTATGATTGTTTGTAATGGTAGTTTTTTGAGAATTTTTCCGATCGCTCGGGATAAATAATTTATTAACATAGATATTTATATTCCTTTGGTTACTTACAAATTAATCAATCATTAAATAATTTTAAAATAGTTATGGTATGCGCTAATTAAGCACCGATTTCCTTAATCATAAATGTTAAGCTTTAAAAAGTCATTCATTATATAGCAATCCTAAATGAATTGCGAACAACTAG
>CAZJJR010000327.1:3751-6244 GCA_964546365.1 uncultured bacterium
GGGAGGGCTAGGGTGGGGTTCATTACTCAAATAGGATGGCTATATAATTTAACTTATTTATTTAATATAGTAAAAGTCAGAATTAATAAAGGTATTTTCTCAATTTCAGGCAGAGGAGATTTTTTTAGCTGACTGTAGACCAGGTAAATGTGGTTTCAGGTAACTGGAATTTGCTGGATTACCGATCGCGAAACGCCAGAGTCTCTCACTCGCAGTTCATCAACCCGTTTTCTTAAGCTTGATTGAGAATACTGCAAGCTTTGCGTTTTCCAGTGAGCAACAACTGGAAATAGCAATAGTTGTGGGTAACTTTGGCTGATATTTTCAGTATTCATCTGAATTTCCTTGGGAATTACTTGCGTTCTGACGGGTAAAAGGAGAAGCTGAGTTAACTTCCATAGGTATTAACTCAGTTGCTAGTTACATCGAGTAGGGTGCGTGATAATTGATGATTTTAAGTGAAAATTTCTAATTTTAGCAGCCAAAATTTCCCACCAGTGCGATCTCGGCGAAGCCTGCGGCGTTAGCTGGGAGAGGAAGAATGACACAAGAGGGTTACAGCGCTTTCCAAGTGAATGAGGTACACGTACCTGCTAACAGAAACCCGGTTTCTTCAAGAAATCGGGTTTCTATCCCATATTTCACGTAACTGGAATCTGCTGTATTGCTGCCATGCTGCACTATAGCCAAAAACATTGCTCAAAACTAGTAACTAGCAACTTCCTCGATTACCCAAAAAAATACAGCCTGAAAGCTTAATCTCAAATAAATTACTCTATCAAAAGATTGATGTAATAACCTAATGTTTATGAATGACATCTCATAAAAATACTAAAGGGTAAGATATTGTATAACTTATGTTATATATCGAAAGGAATTTAACAACTGAGAATTTCCATCAAGTAACCAAGCCAACATTTCGGTTAGATTAACTAAATATATAAGCCATAAAAGTTTAAAAGGAAAATTAATTTTTAAAATAAAAATAAGAAACGCTCGCGTTCAAAAGTATGCCCTATGGATATTCCCTGTGATAGAGGGTAACCATTGATTTAACTTGATATTCTGAAATCACTAGAAAAAAAAACGTAAAAAACAAGGAGAAAAACAATGGGTATTTTAGCTTGGATTCTTTTAGGTTTAATTGCCGGTGCAATTGCTAAGGCTATCTATCCCGGTCATCAAGGCGGCGGTATTTTCGCGACGATCGGCTTGGGAATTTTAGGTGCTTTAGTAGGTGGTTGGTTAGGCAACCTATTCTTGGGAACAACGGGAGGAGCGACCGCAGGAGCATTAACAATTCCTAGTATTGCTTTTGCCATCATCGGTGCTATGGTTCTAATTTTCCTATGGGGTTTGTTAACCCGTCAAAGTGCATAATCAACTACTTTCTTTCCCCTCATTATTTAAGCGATTACCCCCATATCCAAACTGGGGGTTTTTGCTTTTTCATGAGGATAAGGGATTAGTTATGATAAAAAAATAAATGAATAATAGCTAATGGCTAAAGTAGATTAAACTTGGTTGGAAGACAGCCAAAAAGTAGCTAGGAGAAACATCATGATCGAGTTATACCAATTTGAGATTTCCCACTACGCTGAAAAAGTAAGGCTGATCTTGGACTACAAAGGATTGGCATACCGAAAAATTGAAGTAACGCCAGGGATCGGACAACTAGACTTGATTAGAATGTCCGGACAGCGACAAGTACCTGTATTGAAAGATGGTAGCGAGATCGTATGCGATTCGACGGCGATCGCAAAATATCTCGATCGCAAATATCCGGAACGCCCCATCATTCCCGTCAATCCAGAACATCGAGGACTTTGCTTGTTAATCGAAGAATGGGCAGACCAATCGATCGGTCTCAAAAGCCGAAAAGCATTATTTGGTGGATTAAGCCAAAGTCAAGCTTTCCGTACTTCCTTCTTACCCAAGACAACTCCAGATTTCGTCAAAACAATGGTAGGTTCAGTACCGGGAGACATCCTCAATTTGTTGGGTACGGGGGTTGGTTTTGGCCCCAGCGACATCAAATCAGCCCAAGAAGACCTCAAACAAGACTTAGAAGCCCTTAGCTTGCTACTACTCAATAAACCTTATTTAGTAGCAGACTATCCTACCTTGGCAGATTTTGCGGTAGCTGGATTGAGTATGTACGTTAAATTCCCAGATGGCCCTTATTTGGATCTGCCAGATAGCTTGAAGGGTAAAGGAGTACCGGGTTTAGCAGATAGCGTAGCATACGAAACCTTTTTCAACTGGCGCGATCGGCTCTATCAGCAATATCGCAAACCTTTATCATCCACAAACACCGCTACCGGAACTAACCCCACTACTATCAACATAGAGTGATAACTTAAGAAGTAAGTAACTTTTAGTTGAGGCTGGTAGTATATAGCAGATGAAAAAAAACAATCGACTACCAGCGCTTTTTGAATATAGCGATCCTAAATGAATTGCGAACAACTAAACCCCACCCAACCCTCCCCT
>CAZJJR010000328.1:0-6206 GCA_964546365.1 uncultured bacterium
TGACAGCGTTCTGGCATTTTAGTGGCCAGAATTTGCCGCAATTTTTCTATATAAGCTTCTCTATTGGCTGGGTAGAAGGTTTCGCTTGAATTATTACTACTAAGGGCGATCGTTTCTAGGTCTATTCCATAACGCTCTGCATCTTGCCAATAAAATGATAAATACTGACCAGATGCCTCTTGGACGTATACCAATTGCGCCCCTAACTGCTGCCAACCGCTAGGATGATTTTGCCAAGCGGATTCCAATTTTACTGGTGACCCAGACAACCGTTTTTGGAAATCTATAGGCATACTCATCGGAGTTGATCTCAAAACGGTAACTTTGACTAGCGATCGAGCGATCGCATTTTAAATATTTTACGCGATTCCTTTAGGGGATCGAGAAGAGATGCTCCATTAACAATACTTCAAGTGTAAAACTCGATCGACGCCAACGCCAAATACCATCTTTGTTAGCTTTCTCTTCTTTACCTCAATCATTCCACTCGCCACGCGGAGGTACTGGCATTCTCGGTATAGTACGAGTTAGTTCATCATCTCGCTGACTCCCAGATTTGAGCCATTGTCTGATCGCGCTTTCAATCACCTTACTAGGATCGTTCGTGAGGTGCTGGAGTTGATCGAACAAATCCGAGTCTAAGTGGATGGAAATTTGTACCTTATCATCTGAGGGATGGGTTTCAACTGCTTGTTCTTTCATTGGAGAGGATATATGCGCTCGATAATAGTAGAAATACCTCCTCAGGTATTTCCGGAATTTTCCCTGCCTTGCCATTAAAATTGCTCGGGCAGCAATTGCTATTATGCAGCTACTATCAACATTCAGAGCAATGCAAAGCTTTTATTTAACTATTTTACACTGACTAAACAACCAATAGTAAGCACGGATTTATAATTATAGCGCATATTTGACTGCCTATGGCTTTCGCGTCCGGATCGGTCTTGCGACTTTTTCGATGAAATTTTTAAAGATGCCAGAAATTTTTGTAAGTTTTGTTAGCAGTAGCACTCTTTGAGCAGTTGGAGAGTTTTGCTCGCCAGAGAAAAGTAATAATAAAACTGAACGCGCTATTTAAACATTAAAATATTTTAAGCAACATATGCTACTTTCTAGCTGCGTTCGGTGGTTGACATTATCAGAGAAGTGTATGACTGAAGTGCCCGTTTCTCGCATTCGTAATTTTTGCATTATTGCCCACATTGACCACGGTAAGTCAACCCTGGCGGATCGTCTCTTACAAGCTACCGGCACGGTGGAAGCACGAGAGATGAAGGCACAGTTTCTAGATAACATGGAACTGGAACGAGAACGGGGCATTACGATTAAGCTACAAGCTGCCCGAATGAATTATACGGGGCAAGACGGACAGCAATACGTCCTTAACTTGATCGATACCCCCGGACACGTAGACTTTTCTTATGAAGTGTCTAGAAGTCTTGCCGCTTGCGAAGGGGCGCTATTGGTAGTGGATGCTTCCCAAGGGGTAGAAGCTCAAACTTTGGCGAATGTTTATTTAGCGCTAGAGAATAATCTGGAAATTATCCCGGTTTTGAATAAAATTGATTTACCCGGAGCGGAACCAGAAAGGGTAAAGAAAGAAATCGAGGAAATTATCGGGCTAGATTGCAGCGGGGCGATCCTTGCTTCGGCAAAAGAAGGACTTGGGATTCCGGAAATTCTAGAATCGATCGTTCATTTAGTGCCACCCCCCCAAGATACGGTGGAACAACCGTTGCGAGCGTTGATTTTCGATAGCTATTACGACAGCTATCGGGGAGTGATCGTTTATTTCCGGGTGATGGATGGTACGCTCAAAAAAGGCGATCGCATTCGTTTGATGGCATCTGGCAAAGAATATCAAATAGACGAATTAGGCGTTCTTTCACCTTACCAAATTCAAGTAGACGAACTCCACGCTGGTGAAGTAGGTTATTTAGCAGCAGCGATTAAAGCTGTAGAAGATGCGCGAGTAGGCGATACGATCACCTTAGCTTATAAGCCAGCCGCCGAACCATTACCTGGTTACGGACAAGCAAAACCGATGGTTTTCTGTGGAATGTTCCCTACCGATGCAGATCAATTCCCCGATTTGCGAGAAGCTTTAGAAAAACTCAAACTCAACGACGCTGCTTTATCTTACGAACCAGAAACTTCTAGCGCAATGGGTTTTGGTTTTCGCTGCGGTTTCTTAGGTTTACTGCACATGGAAATCGTGCAAGAACGCCTAGAAAGAGAATACAATCTCGACTTAATTATCACGGCACCTTCAGTAATTTACCAGGTTACCACTAATAAAGGAGAAGTACTGCTGATTGATAATCCTAGCCATTTACCAGACCCCCAACATCGCGAGAAAATTGAAGAACCTTATGTCCAAGTGGACATGATTACTCCAGAAGAATATGTTGGTACTTTAATGGAATTGTCGCAAAACCGACGCGGCGTTTTCAAAGATATGAAATACCTCACTCAGGGAAGAACTACCCTGAGTTACGAATTGCCTTTAGCAGAAGTAGTAACTGACTTTTTCGATCAGATGAAATCTCGTTCTCGCGGCTATGCCAGTATGGAATATCATCTGATGGGTTATCGGGAAAATCCTTTGGTGCGTTTGGATATTTTGATCAATAACGATCCGGTAGATTCTTTAGCAATGATCGTCCACCGAGATAAAGCTTACAACGTAGGCAAAAACTTAGTGGAAAAACTCAAAGAATTAATTCCCCGCCATCAGTTTAAGATTCCCTTGCAAGCAGCAATCGGTAGTCGAGTAGTCGCTAGCGAACATATTCCAGCACTTAGAAAAGATGTGTTGGCAAAATGTTACGGCGGTGATATTTCCCGGAAGAAAAAGCTGCTGCAAAAACAGGCTAAAGGTAAAAAGCGCATGAAGGCAATAGGTACTGTGGACGTTCCACAAGAAGCTTTTATGGCTGTTTTGCGTTTAGATAAAGAATAGAATTTAGGTAGTAAATAATAAAGTTATAGATATTTATTAACTCTTATTACTTACTACCTGAATTTTAACTAACATTTTTTCTTGTTAGTTAAAATTAAATAGTTAGCTCGAATACTGCACCATTCTCTCTCGGAGCAAAAAAATAGGTAAAAAATAAAAAATCTAATCTTTCAGGCATTAAAAAAACTATAATGTATTAGCAAGCATCAGGATAAATTTGCGTAGCTGAAAATAGCTTGCAATGATTGGTGCTACCTTTTAACTCCTAAAAAGGATTTGCCTAATTGAAAATATACAAAGTTTAAATATAAATAAATATGAAGAAAATTAATTGCTCGATTAAGACAAGAGTGAAGATTTGATGAATATTTGGTAAAATACCTGATTTTGAAATATTTTTTGCTAAGTTGCTAATCGAGCGGCTAACCTGAAGTTAATAAAATACCAAAGCCAATATGGTAGAAGTCTAAAATGTTATGCAATGGCCAATTCCACCGATACTAAAACAATGCTGGATCGACTAATTGCAATCGATTCAACAGAGTATGTTTATCGAAAATTTGGCTCTAAAACCCCGTCCTTTTAGTACGTCTTTACTTTTTTCGGAATTTAGCTTACCGTAGTAAACGTATTTTGGTAAATATGATGTTGAAAGCCTACAAGTACAAAATCTATCCGACTCATGAGCAATCTATATTGCTTGGCAAGTCGTTTGGATGTGTACGTTGGTTTTACAACTATGCACTTAATCTCACCAGTGAAACTTACAAGGCTACAGGCAAGGGATTAAGCCGCGATGACATCGTTAATTTGCTGCCTTCTTTAAAGAAAGAGTATGAGTGGTTAGCAGAACCACCTTCTCAATGTTTGCAGCAAGTAGCATTAGATTTGTCTAGTGCTTTTTTGAATTTTTTTGAGAAGCGGGCTAAATACCCGAATTTTAAAAAGAAAGGACAAAAACAGTCTATTAGGCTTCCTCAAGGTATAAAACTAGATGGTGACTATCTGACGCTACCAAAATTGGGCAAAGTTTACTGCAAAGTATCTCGGTTGCCAGAAGGTAAGCTCAAATCTGTTACTGTTTCGTTAACTCCATCAGGGGAATACTATGCTGCCTGTCTTTACGACGACGGCAAGGAAAAACCTGCCTCATCCTCACAAGGGAAAGCCATTGGTGTGGATATGGGGATCGACCACTATGCTATTACTTCCGATGGCACTAAGCATGGTAATCCCAAATATTACCGCAAATATGAAGTAAAACTAGCGAATAAACAAAAGCAACTAAGTCGTAAACTTCAGGGGTCTAACAACCGTAATAAAGCACGGATTAAAGTTGCTAAAATTCACGCCAAGATTACGAGATGTCGTGAAGATTTTTTACACAAACTAAGTCGTAAATTAGTGGACGAAAACCAAGTCATAGTTGTAGAAAATCTGGCAATTCGCAACATAGCTAAACACCACAAACTAGCTAAATCAATTAGTGACGCTGGGTGGTGTCAATTCTGTACTATGTTGAAATACAAGGCAGAGTGGTCGGGGAAAATCTACATTGAAGTAGACAGATTTTTCCCAAGCTCAAAGACTTGTAGTAATTGCTTGCACGAGAGTGATAAAAAGAGTTTAGATATTCGTAGTTGGCAATGTCTCAAATGTCAAACAATACATGACAGAGATATTAATACTGCTGTGAATATCAGAGATGAAGGTTTACGAATTTTGGCGGGAGGGCATCTCGCTACTGCTTCTAGACAGCGTGTAAGACCATCTAAAGGCACTGCTTTTAGGGGCGATGTTGGTTGAAGGAAGAATCCCCGCCGTTCTACGGCGGAGAGTTGTCAAAACGGCGGTCTTGCCTGCTGTAAATAACCTATCGCTTGATCTAAAAAAAGTTATGAGAATTTTGGTAACGGGTGGTGCTGGGTTCATTGGTTCCCATCTGATCGATCGCTTAATGGCGCAGGGACACGAAGTGATTTGTTTGGATAACTTCTATACAGGTCACAAGCGTAACATTATGAAATGGTTGGGGAACCCATATTTTGAGTTAATCCGTCACGATATTACCGAACCCATCCGTTTAGAAGTAGAGCAAATTTATCACTTAGCTTGTCCCGCTTCTCCCGTTCACTACCAGTACAATCCGATCAAAACCGTGAAAACCAGCGTTTTGGGAACTATGAATATGCTGGGGTTAGCAAAACGGGTGAAAGCTAGGTTTTTTCTTGCTTCCACTTCTGAGGTATATGGCGACCCGGACGTACATCCCCAAACAGAAGATTATCGGGGAAATGTGAATCCCATCGGTATACGCGCCTGTTACGACGAAGGAAAGAGGATTGCCGAAACGCTATCCTTTGATTATCATCGTGAAAACGATGTAGAAATCAGGGTAGCTCGAATTTTTAATACTTATGGCCCTAGAATGCAGGAAAATGACGGTAGAGTTGTTAGTAATTTTATCGTGCAGGCGTTGCGGGGAATACCTTTAACCGTATATGGCAGCGGTTCGCAAACTCGGAGTTTCTGCTATGTTTCTGATTTAGTAGAAGGTTTTATCCGGTTGATGAACGGCGACCACACTGGGCCAGTAAATTTGGGAAATCCCGATGAATATACTATTTTAGAACTGGCTCAAAAAGTTCAAGAAATGGTTAATCCAGGTGCGGAAATTAAATACGAACCGCTACCGCAGGACGATCCCAAGCAGCGAAAACCAGATATTACTAGGGCGAAAACTTGGTTGGGATGGCAGCCTACCGTTCCGCTAGAGCAAGGGTTAAAGCTGACTATAGATGATTTTCGCGATCGCATCGAAAACTCTCAAGCCTCAGCAGTTAGATAATGCGGCAAGCAGGATTTTAGTTTCCGGTAATAGCGATCGCTTCTGAGGTAGTGGGTACTATAAATCAGGGTCATTAATCGAGGGCTAGGGTAACAGTGAAAGAGTAATAGTTTGTTGATGTTTACGTGCTATTTCGCCAACTCATCTGTAAATTATAAATTAGCTGATACCCTTCTCCCTTAAAAAAACTTAGCTTTCCTTATTAGCCACAAGCTAATAATTTCTTGTTTAATCATTTACATTGAGGAAGCATAAAATATGCGTGTTTGTGTTATTGGAACCGGATACGTTGGCTTGGTGACAGGAGTCTGCTTGGCACATACAGGCCATCACGTTATCTGCGTAGATAATAATGAAGAAAAAGTTAAATTAATGAAGGCTGGACAGTCCCCTATA
>CAZJJR010000329.1:0-6179 GCA_964546365.1 uncultured bacterium
CTGTGAGCGCTCTCACAATTACCTCAGCTACCTGTTCGGAAGTCCAAGCACGACTGCTCGTTTGCGCTTCTAACTGTTTTAGTTTTTCAAATGCGGCTCGATAAGGCGTATTTTCAGGAGCAGTAATAGCTCGTTCAACACCTTGAGCAGCCACATCAAAAAATTCCGTACTTACTGGCCCGGGTTCAATGACGCTTACCTTAATATTAAATGGCTCTAACTCCATACGGAGAGCATCGCTTAATCCTTCTAAAGCAAATTTCGAGCCGCTATACAGACCGCCAAAAGGAAACGCCAGTCTTCCACCCAAAGAACTAACATTAATAATTCTGCCGCCCCCTTGTTCCCGCATATGAGGAATTACAGCCCTAATTAAAGCCAATGGCCCCAAAACATTTACCTCAAATTGATTTCGTGCTGCTGCTGGCGGAATCAATTCTACTGGCCCCATTTGACCGTAGCCAGCATTGTTTACCAGGGCATCTATTCGGCCAAAGCGAAGAATGGTTCCCCTCGCTAAAGCTTCTACCTGTTCCACATCCGAGATATCGGTGGGAACGACCATCACCACTTCTGCCCCAGCTTTGCTACAGTAAGTGGCAGTTGTTTCCAGCTTGGCCTGGTTACGGGCAGCCAACACTAATCGGATGCCCTGGAATTGTTTGGCCAACAACTGCGCCAATGCCGCACCAATGCCAGCTGATGCACCTGTAATGATGACGACTTGTTCTGATAAAGAAGTGTTTGCAGACATTTCGATCGAAAAAATATGTTTGAGATTTGAACTTGAACCTTGTCTATTTTGTACTCTAATTGGTTAAGCAGGTGATTAACAGGTTTAGTCGTTCTATCTGTATAAGCATCTAGATAAGAAAAAATCAAGTAGCTTTAGTTAAAATTTACTAGTTTAAAATCAAAAGCTCAAAGGCGGTATAGGATGACCACAGCAACCAGACATAGCGATTTACAAGTATTGGGAAGAGTTTTACAAGAGCGGTTAAACTCCCAATTAGCGACCGAGAGAACGATCGAAGTAAAGTGCGTTTTGCAAGGCGATACTTTGATGGTTTTAGCACAGGAGGCAAGTTTAGCGAGCGAGCGAGCCGAATCAATCTTTAACGTACTACAAGATAGCATTGAGGCAATCCAACCATCATTGACCGATTCGGTATGGGAACAAACTGAGCGGGTACGGCTTTACTTGCGCGTGACAGGACAAAGGCAACCCTTTGCCGTTCGGGACTTTACGCTGACAAAATCAAATTTATCCGCTCCATTTTCTTCTGTCGATTCAAAGCCAGAATCTAGTTTGGAGAGCAATAATTTTAACCACAATGTTTTTCGATGGGATGAAGAAAATCAACCCACCGATGACTCAAATTCTTCTGACCGGAAAAATTTTGATTCTCCAGAAGAGCTTCCCTCGGAAGCAATTGCCAGTGAATCTCCTTTTATTTCAGATTCAATCGAAGATTTAGCTTTAGAAGAACCTAGTAATGAAGCAGATTCAGAACAGGACTTTCCCCTCGGCAGCCAAAATAATTCTGCTCCTTTAAAAAACCAGCAACGAAATGCAGCATTACCTACATTGCTGAAAGTTGGCGCTGGAGTAGCAATTATCAGCGCTATAGGTGGTTTTTATGCCGTGACTCGTCCTTGTGTAGTAGGAGAATGTACTGCAATTGAAAACGCACAACAGTTAAGAAACGAATCGATAAATACTTTAAAGACAGCTAAAACAGAATCAGAAATTCAACAAAGTAGAGCAAAATTAACCAAAGCTACTCGGGAATTAAACGATATTCCTTTTTGGTCTAGCCATCACGGAGATGCTCAAAAACTAATCAAAAGTTATCGGATCGAAGCTCAAACAATAGACCCGCTAATTAGCGGTCTAAATGCAGCTAAATTGGCATCTGAAAATAGTCAAAACCCTCCTCATTCAATCCAAAAATGGGAAGAAATCCAGTCTAATTGGAGACAAGCGATCGCGCAAGTTCAACAAGTACCGCAAAATAGCCCAGTTTATACTTTATCACAACAAAAATTAAAAACTTATCAAAGTAATTTAGCTACCATCAATCAACGACTCAAACAAGAACAAGAAGCCGAAACAAAATTTGCTTTGGCTAAGCAAACTGCCAAATTAGGTCAAGTTCGCCAAGATGCTGCTAAAACTTTAAGTCATTGGCAGCAAGTTCAGTCAACTTGGGAAGCAGCTATTAACTCTCTATCCTCAATTCCTAAAAATACTGTAGCCTATGAAGAAGCGCAGCTATTATTAGCAAGCTACCAACCTAATTTAGCCACCGTGCGCGATCGCGTTAACCAGGAAGATATTGCCGCTAAAATTTACAATCAAGCCATTACTATTGCATCTCTAGCTAAAAGTTTTGAACAACAAAATCAATGGACGCAAGCAGTTACTTCTTGGCGAAGAGCTTCCACTTACGCTCAACAAGTACCTTCTGGCACTTATTATCACGCGCAAGCCCAACAGCTAAGCGATAGTTATAGCGCTTCTTTAAGTAAAGCACAAGCTAAATTACAAGTAGCTTTAATTTTACAAAAAGCCCGCACCGATCTCGATCGAATTTGTACTGGAGTACCTAAAATATGTAACCATACGGTCGATCGGCAAACTATCAAAGTATATTTAACTCCTGCTTATGTAAACGGGGTAAGGCGCACTGCCATGACTGCTGGTTTAAGCGGCGATGCCACAACTTTAGCAGGAGTAGACGATCATCTAAAAACTTTACAAGTGGCTTTAGAAGCTATTAGCGAAAACGCTGATGTAACTCTGGAAATTTACGATCAAAATCGTGCTTTAATTGGCAGATACGTTCCCCAACCTACTACAAATCCATAACGTTCATCAGCCATTAGTGATTGTTTATTTGTTATTTTTATGTAGATCGATTATGTCTGAAAACGTGCTTAATTCAATTTGATTAACCCAAGACATTGCTCAATTTATTGCTTGATAACTAATGACCAATGACTGGTGACTGATGACAATTATATTTTTAATTGTTCGGCTGAGTTAAAAGCTTGCCGACAAATCCCTCTAGTAACTAAGACGGTAGTGAGTAAACTAGCAAATGCCTGCATAAACAAAATTAGCATTTGGTAAAAAGCGGCTGTGAAAGGATTTATACCGCTTAAAAGTTGACCGGTGAGAGTTCCGGGCAACGTTACTACGCCGACCACCATCATGGTATTAATATTGGGGATCATTGCTGCTTTAATGGCGTCCTTTCGATATTGCGCTACTGCTTGTTGAGATGAAGCGCCCAAACTTAGATGAGTGTCGATTTCCAGACGCGAACTAGTCAGCGTGCTACTGAGGCGTTCTCCTGCGATCGCAGCACCATTCATCGCATTCCCCAATACTATCCCAGCAAAAGGAATAAGATACTGAGGTTCATACCAAGTCGGGATTTGAACTACCAAAAAATTCACGTATGCCAAGGTGAGAATAGTACTAATCATTAAAGAAGCACTGACAATAGGCAACAACCAAGGAATTTTCTTCCCAATGCGGCTATTAGCAACCCTAGTCGCAATAATTAGCATTACTGCCAGCACTACTACCATAATTCCAGGATTCGGTTCGGCGAATACTACCTCTAAAACAAATCCCACTGCCACTAGTTGTAAAATAGTCCGACCAGTAGCAACTGCTAAAGACCATTCCAGCCCTAACTTTTCCCAAACAGACAAACCAATGGCTACCGCAATTAGCCCGAGCGCCCAAATAAAATTTGTTAAATCTGGTTGAACTAAATCCACTGTTTGGAAGATAAAATAATTATTGACATTTTTACTAGCACAAATGCTGATGTGACTAATTTTCAGTTTTGCCAGAAAATACAGCTTGACAATACATTTTTTTTTTTTTTTATAATCTACCATAACCGTTAGAAAATATACACTAGAGAAAGCGATGATTTCAGGAGGCATCTATGCGTCTCTTGAAACTCTCCAGAATTTCTAACGGACAAATTGAAAAAAATATGGTAAGCGAGTGAACAATATTCCCCCTGTTGACTTGGCGCGGCAATACAAAAGCCTTCAAGAAGAAATAAATACAGCAGTATTAGATGTATTGGCTTCTGGTCGATACATCGGTGGTCTCCCTGTAGAGAGTTTTGAGCAAAAATTCGCCACTTACCACGGCGTTTCCGAATGCGTAGCCTGTAATTCCGGTACCGATGCTCTTTACCTGGCATTGCGAGCTTTGGGAATTGGCGCTGGAGATGAAGTAATTACCACACCTTTTACGTTTATAGCTACCGCAGAGGTAATTAGTGCAGTTGGGGCAACCCCTGTATTTGTTGATATCGATCCCCGAAACTTCAACGTAGATGTCAGCCTAATAGAAGCTGCCATTACCAGCAAAACTAAAGCGATCGTACCAGTGCATTTGTTCGGGCAGCCAGTAGATATGACCCGCGTGATGAAGATCGCTGAAAATCACGGTTTAGCGGTAATTGAAGACTGCGCCCAAGCAACGGGGGCAACATGGGCAGGTAAAAAAGTCGGCAGTATCGGACATATTGGCTGTTTTAGCTTCTTTCCCACCAAAAATTTAGGTGCTTGTGGCGATGGTGGTGCGATCGTTACCAACGATCCGCTAGTAGCAGCCAAAATCCGGATGTTGCGAGAACATGGCAGCCGTCAACGCTATTACCACGAAGAAATAGGGGTGAACAGTCGTTTAGATGCTCTGCAAGCTGCCATTCTCCAAGTTAAGTTGGCGCATCTTGACAGTTGGAATAAACAACGTTACGAGTTGGCGACCCGTTACCATCAATTGCTGGCACCTATTTCTGGTATCGTGCTGCCCCAAGCAATAGAGGGTGGTGAGAGCGTTTGGAATCAATATACGATTCGTGTAGTCGATCGCGGATTAGCTGAAAATTCTGCCTCTTCTTTTCCTCCCTTACGAGATTTGGTCAGAACTCAAATGCAGCAAAGAGGAGTCATTGCGATGGTGTACTATCCGATCCCGCTCCATCTTCAACCCGTTTACCAAAGTTTGGGATACCAAACCGGGCAATTGCCAGTGGCAGAACAAGCTTGTCGGGAAGTATTGTCCCTACCTATATACCCTGAATTATCCCCAGCACAGCAAGAAGATGTAATTTATAGCTTGAAGGATAGCCTAGCTGGTTAGGGGCTAGGGGTTAGGGGCTAGGGAAAAAAACAGTAAACAATCATATTTTTCCCGCTCACCCACTGTCCTCCTCTCCCCCAATCCCTCATTTACGCGGTAATCCGGGTACGGCTAACGGTTGCCAGTGCTTCTACTAAACTGCGAACGGCTGCTACCATAGCTACTTCGCTGTTCAATCGGTTAACAGCCGAACCAACACCTACACCAGCAGCACCCGCAGCGATCGCTAGGGGCGCGGTTACGTTGGAAATGCCAGAAGCGCATAGCACCGGTACCGATACGGCGCGAGAAATTTCATAAGCTGCTGCTAAAGTGGGGGCTGCTTTTTCGATCGTTCCTAGCGTACCTGCGTGGGTTGGGTTAGCGCTTACTCCGCCTTCTGTTTGAATAATATCGGCACCTGCTTTAACTAAAGCTTCTGCCAGCTGTACTTGCTCGGACAACTGTAAAATATGAGGAACGGTGACTGATAAAGTAATTTCCGGTAAGAGGGTTCTGGTTGTTCGTGTAATTTCTAACACTTCAGCCGCCTCGAACCGACGACCGCAAGCGTAGAAACTATCGAAATTACCGATTTCAATCAAATCAGCACCGGCTGCTACGGCAGGGATAAATTTTTCCGGTTCTACTGCCGAAACACAGATAGGCAAGCTAGTGAGTTCGCGGCATAACTTAACCAAATCCGGATCGGCAGCAATATCGACGAATGTAGCACCACCAAGGTCTGCGGCTTTTACTGTGGCGGCTACTAGTGCCGGATCGAAATTATTCAAGCCACTGATAATTTTGAGGGCGCTTCCTTGTTCAAAAGCACGCTGTAGTATTGGATGTGTTGTCATGCTGTAACTTTCGCTCAAAAATTGTGTGGATTACGATCGGACTGCTAGTTAAAACTCTTAATTAAGTATCTCTCAGCAGTTGAGTTAATATTTCCCATAAAATTTTACAATTTTTAAGCCCTGGAAGTAGTGTCACAGTATGCTGTCTTAAATTTAAT
>CAZJJR010000330.1:0-1524 GCA_964546365.1 uncultured bacterium
CTTTTTCCAGTGGCTTTAAGGATTTTGAAGATGCGGTCACTTATGGGGCGGCGGCGGGTGTAGGAGTAGATTATATCGTTACTCGCAATATTAAAGATTTTCGATTAGGAAGTATCCCCGCTATGCTACCGGAAGTCTTTTCTAATATTATATCAGTTTCAGAGGATGGAGGATGAACAGAATAATGATTGAATTACACCTAGAGTATTTAAGCAAAAACGGCAAGAAAGAATTTGTTGTCCTTCCTTACGAAAAATTTGAAGCATTGCAAGAATTGTTAGAAGATTTGGAAGATTTGATTGATTTGCGAAATGCTAAACTGGAAGATGCAGATAAACATTCAATTTCGTTAGCAGAGGTAAAGCAGCAATTGGGATTATAAAAATAGAACAATTTAATATAAATTTAGGAGAATATTCAATGAATGCCCAATTAGTTGAATCCTTAGCCCAAGTTATCATGTCTCTCTCTCCAGAGGAACGTACTTTGCTAGAACAAAATCTATTTGCCAATATTACCTATCCTTCCACTTCCGAATTAATTCAACTCGCCCAAAGCGGCGGTTGCTTTAATTTTCTCAACTATGAACCGGATATTTACACTTTAGAAGATGGAGAACCAATCTAATGACACTCCAAAAAGGAGATATTGTCTTAGTGCAATTTCCATTTGCTGATTTGAGTCAAACAAAATTACGTCCGGCGGTAGTGCTGTCTGTAATTTCTAATCCTGATGAAGTGACTCTCTGCTTTATTTCCTCTCAAAATGTCACTGATTTAACTCCAGAAGAATTTGCGATCGATTCTTCCGGTCCTGAATTTCAAGAAACTGGCTTGTGAGTATCTTCTAAAGTTAGAGTAACTCGAATTGTGACTCTTGAAACTCGGTTACTTCTCAGACGTTTAGGTAAGTTGGGAAATCAGCAAATGCAACAACTAAACACTGTTATGATTCAGGCGTTTAAATTAACATAAATTTTCAAATTCAAAATAATTCATATTAATTTATTCTCAGCTTTTGCACTTCTGGCAAACTAAGCTTAGTTGTTTGACTAATAGTTTGGTCATCTAACCCCGCATCAATTAACCGCTTGGCAATTTCTATAATTTTTTGATTGACAGCCCTTGTAATTGCATTTCGTTGATCTTGAATAAAGATTTCTCTCTTTTGTAAATCTTCTAATTCATCACGATTCAAGTTGGCTTGATTAGCAATCTCAAAAGCTTTTTGAATTTCGGGAACTACGCCCATTGTTTCAGGAACTTTATCCAAACTTCTAGCGCTTTTCAGAAAATAAATCCATTTGTCGGTAATGGTTTCCAATTCTGCCAAAGTTTTGTTAAATTTGGGCAATTCGACAAACACCAATTCGATATCATAGATAGAATAATCAACTAAATAATCTTGTTCTTTAAGAGCGAAGCGGGAAATTACTTTATCAAAATTGGGGAACATTTCAAAATCGGTAATTGTTAAAGCAATTACGGGATTTAAAAGAGTATAATTTTTTCCGAAATCGAGTTG
>CAZJJR010000330.1:1538-6156 GCA_964546365.1 uncultured bacterium
CCAATTCCCAATTGAATCGAAAAGGCTTTGGCTGCATTGTATAAAATGCGCTTTTCAAAACCTTCGACGTTCAAAACTTGCATTTCAATAATCACGGTTTTATCACCAGTGATTTTAGCTTTTACATCTAAGTAAGTATCTTTAATACCTCTGATCTGAGGTGCTAAATAAGGATTGAGAATTTCTAAGTCTTCAATGATGGGATTGGCGTTATGAAGCAGGGCGTTTAGAAAGCTGATTAAAATATCTTTGCTTTGTTGGGAACCGAAGATTTTTTTAAAGGCGAAGTCGGTTTTGGGGTTGATGAAAGTCATTGAGAGGCTAAAAGGACTATATATGAGCGCACTTTTTCGCATTATTAGATGATATGTCAATATGCAGATTTTAGCAAGAGGGTTTTTGGCAATTTAACAAATAGTTAAACAATCAATTATTAAAACAATCGATCGCAATTTGATTAATTTAAAAAAGAAAGCAGTAAAAATCTCCAAAGGCGATCGCAAATTTTTGCGTCGCTTTTTGCCTCCTCACCTATCCAACAGTCACAAATGCCGTAAAATCTGGGTATTTACATCTGAGGCATAATAAATGGAATCTCGCGAATACGAATTTAGTAGTTCCCAGAACGAACTGATCAAAAACCTAGCTGATAAAATGCGCTTTGTAGCCTATTTCCTGATCGCTGTTGGGGTTCTAGGAGCATTAGGTGGACTGCTATCATTACGAGCAGGTGGAGCAGGTAATATCATCAGTGGAGTTGTTTACATCTTAATCGGTGTTTGGACTAACAATGCTTCTTCAGCTTTCCGACGCATCGTAGAAACTAGCGGAAGTGACATCGAAAACTTGATGGGTGCGCTAGGTGAGTTAAGAAAACTTTACACTCTGCAATACTGGCTGTTAATCATTGCTTTAATCTTTATAGTCATTGCCTTAGTATTTGCTTTGGTTTTCGGACTAGCTACTGTAGGCAGGTAGAGAGTACGGGTAAAAAAGGATTTTTGAGCAACCAGAATTCAGGATGCAGAATCATTTACTTCCTGAATTCTGAATTCCGATTTCTTAAGCAACAGTAGCACGATCGATGTTGGCAATTTCCGTCAGAGAAAACTTTACATAAACAGCACGCACCGAATATTCAATAGTGTAAACCTTGCTAGCACTGAAAATAGGCAAAATGCAAGGAAACTATTCTTTTTGAAATAAAAAAATTTTTTCTTAGATTAATGGATTGCGTTAACCGAGCGAAGATTTTTTCTAGATCATCTTTCTTCTGATATAAAGCCTATTCTTGTATTAATTGATTCAAAGGAGTCCAACCTGGTTGCCACATCAATGGATTCTTTAGGGCTTTAGCATTAAGCCAAAAGCGCACCTTCGGATCGCAGGAAGCTACCATTTCAGCAAATACCCACTCCCCTTCATTTTTGCGATTAACTACCTGAAAATGCCGCCAACCCCAAGTTTTTTGTTGGGCTGTCCATTTCGATCCGACTAAATGAGGAAATTTTTGCTTTTTCTGCATTTTATTAACTCTAATCTGTCTCTAGATAGTGTGTACTTCACGAAAAATAATTCTAGCCTCAAAGATGTAAAAAAGCAGAGAAAATCATTATGACTGGCGAAGCACCCAAGCAGCCTGCTTATAAAAATAATGTTGACGCACCTCCCCAAGTAGAGAATGCGGTAGATCCTAGAGATCTCGTCCGCACTTCTGGCATTCCCGAACATCCAGAAGAACTTCTTTCTAATCCCGGCTTTGACCCGCAAATGATAAATGAAGGTGGTGAAAATTTGCGATCGGACTTACGGAAAGAAGATTAGTTCCAAACTAGTAAGGGGATGGGGTGAGCGGGTGAGTGGATGGGGAGATGGGGAGATGGGGTGAGCGGGTGAGTGGATGGGGAGATGGGGAGATGGGGAGATGGGGAGATGGGGAGATAGATGGAATATATTTTTATACTTCATCCTTCAGACTTTATCCTTCAGACTTCATCCTTTATCTAAAATCGATATGACGCCCGGTAACATTTCCTTGCAACTACATTTGTACTGCGAAGAAAGCCAACAGGCGTCATATTTAGTAAACGATCGCTTTTAGAACAAACCGAGAGTAAGAGATTTGTCGATCGGGAAAGTAGCACCGATACCCAGGTAAAGAGTAACCAGAGTACCAATTAAAAACACGGTGGTGGCTACTGGACGGCGGAAAGGATTTTGGAACTTGTTGACGTTTTCAATAAAAGGAACCAAAATCAAACCCAGAGGTACCGCACTCATCAACAACACCCCCAGCAATTTGTTGGGTACTGTACGCAGGATTTGGAAAACAGGATACAAGTACCACTCAGGCAAAATTTCCAAAGGTGTGGCAAATGGGTTAGCAGGTTCTCCCACCATCGCCGGGTCGAGAACTGCTAAACCGATACACAGGGCGATCGTTCCCATGATCACGATCGGGAACACGTACAGCAAGTCATTAGGCCAAGCAGGTTCGCCATAGTAGTTATGGCCCATACCTTTGGCAAGTTTAGCGCGTAATACCGGATCGCTCAAATCCGGTTTTTTCATGATGGACATAGTTAAAAAATGCTCTCCTCTGTGAGGCTCTTTTAAACAGCAGTTTAACTTAACTTCCGATTTTACAAGGGGCCGGAAATACCTTGCTTGCGGATCATCAAGAAGTGCAGCAGCATGAACACAGCAAGCAGCCAAGGTAGAACAAAGGTGTGAGCGCTGTAGTAACGAGTCAGAGTAGCCTGACCAACGCTAGAACCGCCACGCAGCAGATCGGCGATCAGAGTACCAACCACGGGAATCGCTTCTGGAACACCGCTCACGATTTTCACCGCCCAGTAACCGATTTGATCCCAAGGCAGAGAGTAGCCAGTCACGCCAAAAGAAACAGTGATTACGGCCATGACCACGCCAGTTACCCAGGTTAATTCACGGGGCTTTTTAAAACCACCAGTTAAATAAACTCGGAAAACGTGGAGAATCATCATCAGCACCATCATACTGGCAGACCAGCGGTGAATGGAGCGGATCAGCCAGCCAAAATTGACATCCGTCATGATGTACTGTACCGAGTTAAAAGCTTCGGTGACAGTTGGCTTGTAGTAAAAAGTCATGGCGAATCCAGTGGCGAACTGGATCAAAAAGCAAACCAGGGTAATCCCACCCAGGCAATAAAAGATATTGACGTGGGGAGGAACGTACTTGCTGGATACGTCATCAGCTAGCGCCTGAATTTCTAGGCGTTCCTGAAACCAATTGTATATTTTTGAGTCCGTTACCTGCTTAGTAAACATGAAGCAAGAGTTCCTAAAAATTTTATTGCCGTTTTCGCGTTTCCCAATCTCCAAAGGAGGGGATGGGTATATTCAAAAGCCAACCGTTTACTGCTATAGGGATGGTATGCCCTACCCCTATAGGACTGAAATTTCAGTCCGTGTTTCATTGTATGCAGGTTGTTAGCCTAGTTGAGCGTCCCCATCTCGATCGGTTGGGGAGCAAGTCATAGTGCGCTCATATTCTATAAAAAAATTAACATAGTCCGTTAAGTTATTTCATCTTCAGGAGTTAGGAGCTAGGGAAGGGGAAAGGAGAAAATCACAAAATTTCTCCCCATCTCCACATCTCCCCTTTTCCTGCTTACTTAACGGCGTCTGCCACCGAAACTGGGAGCGCGGCGACTGCCAAAACCGGAGGAACGACCGCTGCCAAAGCTAGATGAGCGATCGCGACTGGGTTTAGATTGACCGGACGATCGCAAAGTACTAGAACCAACACCAGAACCCGTAGGACGGCTGTTGGTCGTTGTACCGGAAGGTCTGCTGTTAGAAGAAGTCCCCGAAGGATAACTTCTGATTCGACCAGTCGTGCGAAGAGTTTGTTGATTTCTCACTGCTGGTGGCGGTGCTTGGTAACGAGTTTGGTATTGGCTCACCGCTTGGTCATAAGTGCGACCGTAGCCACCGTAACCGGTCATGATGGAAACACCCGGTTGATAAACTGGCGGTACGTAGTATTGGGGTCTGAATAGCAAGTTACCCACAATATTACCCGCTACTGCTCCAGCAAACGGTGCCCAAAAACCACCACTTTCCTGACGGACGATTACCGTTTGGGGCTGTCCGCTTTGCGGATCGGTGCGAGTTTCCGTAACGGCGTGGATGTATTCAATTTTGAAGTCTTCCTTCAAGTGCAATGAAGGTTGGCCATTTTGCACTTTCAAGTAACTTTTTTTACCTTGATTGGCTTCCTCTGGCGTTAGCTGCGCCATTTGTAAATTACTGGTGCGAAAAGCGGGGGGAGTCCCAGGTGGAGTATTGAGCAAAAACAAACTGTATTCCCCATTGGCATCGTTATAGCTTGCCTGTTGCACGGGATACTCCCCATCACTAATTCTCGTAGGAGCGCTTTGGGAGGTAGTGTTTCCGCTATAAGAGCGATTGGAAGTATTGTTGCCGCCGCAAGCAACGGTTGTCCAACATAGAGTGACAGCCAAGAAAAAGATCGTCAGTTTACGCAATACAGGTTGTTTACTAATCATCGAGATTTCAAAAAAAGCTTTGTTTGGGAGTAACCTACCCACTACAATTTTGTGCCGCAATTG
>CAZJJR010000331.1:0-6094 GCA_964546365.1 uncultured bacterium
CAACTCCAGCCGATCGAGTTTGCCCATTCAAGTTTAAGCTGCGAAGGAACGGTCAAGAAATTCCCGTCGAAGAGCTATCCATGCAAAAAGCCGGGAGAACCGGACAGGAAGTATTAGAGGATGCAGAACTAGTTTTTGATGATGGAGCGATCCGACATATTTATGGAAAAGCCGTTCCCTTAAAAGATGAATCCGGTAGAGTACGGGGAGTCATCGGAGCTTTTCTCGACGTTACCCACCACAAACAATTAGAAAAAGAACTGCGCCGTCAAGAACAACAGTTTAAAACTTTGGCTGAGAACGCGCCTGATATTATTAGCCGAGTCGATCGAGAATTTCGTCACCTCTACGTCAGTCCGGCAGTGGAGAAAGCAACAGGCATTTCACCAGCAGCTTTCATTGGCAAAACGAACGCCGACTTAGGAATGTCACCAGAAATTTATACCCAATGGCATCAAAAATTAGAACAAGTTTTTCGCACTGGTGAGGGAACGAGTATCGAGTTTAATTTTCCCGCTCCCGATGGTACTCGTTGGTATCAATCCCGCTTAGTTCCCGAATTTACATCAGATGGCTCAGTGGAATCGGTACTGGGAATTGCCCGTGATGTCACTGATTACAAACGAGTCGAGCAAGCTTTACGAGAAAGCGAAGCACGTTTCCGGCGCATTTTCGAGTCGAACATGATGGGAATGGGCTTTTATCATATTGATGGCACTATTTCGGACGCCAATGATGCCCTACTCGATCTGCTAGGTTACGAGCGAGAAGAATTTCTCAATCGAGGGCTGCGCTGGACAGACATTACTCCGCCTGAATATGCAGCCTTGGATCGACGAGGTTACCTGGAAGCAGTAGAAATGGGCTACTGCAACCCTTATGAAAAAGAGTTTATTCGCCAAGATGGAACCCGCGTCAGCGTTTTGGCTGGAGGAGGTCACTTTGAAGGCACTCACGAGAGCGGAGTGTTCTATACGATCGACCTCACGGAACGCAAGCAAGCAGAACAGGCCCAACGAGAAGCAGAAGAAAGACTTTACGTAGCGCTGAAAAATTCGCCGTTAACCGTATTTAACCAAGATCGGGAACTGCGCTATACCTGGATTTACAATCCTACTTTTAATTATTCGGTTGATGCAGTTATTGGCAAACGGGATGAAGATTTGGTTTCGGCTGAAGAAGCGAGAGTTTTAACTAGCATCAAGGCGCAAGTGCTAGAAACTGGCATCGGACGGCGGGAGGAAGTCAAGCTTACTACAGATGGGCGAGATTGGTATTTTGATTTAACTGTAGAACCGCTGCGAGATAAAGTAAACCAAGTCATCGGAATTACTTGTGCTTGCGTGGATATTTCCGATCGCAAACAAGCAGAAGCCGAACGGGAACGCTTGTTAGTTGCAGAAAGAACTGCTCGCATGGAAGCAGAACAGGTAAAACGGCAGTTAAGCACGATTTTTGAAACATCCCCAGTGGGAATGGCTTTTTTAGACCGAGAGCAGCGATTTGTGGCGATTAACGAAGCACTGGCAGAAATTAACGGGCTGAGCCGCCAAGAACATTTAGGCCATACTATTGGTGAGTTATTCAGTCAGCCCGACCCCAATTTAGTGGCGTTATTTCAAATAATTTACGATACTGGAGAGCCTTTTACATCCTCCGAATTAGTAGCTAACTTACCCGGTCGTAATGACCGCCGCCCCGGTTATTACAACGTTTATTACTTACCGATTAAAGATCGAAGACAACAAGTAGAAGGTGTAGTTGCTTATATACTAGATGTCACCGATCGAGTACGCTTGCAACAAGCTCAACAATTCCTTGCCGAAACCAGTACAGTGCTGGCATCTTCCTTAGATTACCAAACAACTTTAGATCGGGTGGCACGGTTGGCGGTTCCCCAGTTAGCTGATTGGTGCGTAGTACATACTATTGAAGAAGATGGTTTGCTCAAGCAACTGGCGGTTACTCACGTGAACCCCGAAAAGGTAGCTTGGGCTCAAGAAATCAATCAAAAGTATCCGATCGATATTAACGATCCGCACGCTCGCGGTGCAGCTTTAACTTTACGCACGGGAGAACCGGATCTATTACCTAATATTACCGATGAAATGTTAGTACTGGGTGCGCGAGATCCGGAACATTTGCAATTGCTGCGGGAAGTTGGCTTGAGCTCGGTGATGACGGTGCCGCTTTTAGCGCAGGAGCAAGTTTTAGGGGTGATTTCCTTTGTAAGTGCCGAGTCGGGACGGCATTACGATCGAACCGATTTGATGTTCGCCCAAGAACTGGCGCGTCGGGCATCTTTAGCAATCGATAACGCGCGGCTGTATCGCACGGCACAACGAGACCGAGCCAGAGCAGAGGCGGCAAATCGAGTGAAGGATGAGTTTTTGGCAGTGCTTTCCCACGAGTTGCGAACGCCCCTCAATCCGATTCAAGGTTGGGCCAGATTGTTGCGATCGCGCAAGTTAGACCAACAGACGATCGATCGCGCTTTGGAAACGATCGAACGCAACGCCCATCTACAAACTCAATTAATTGAAGACTTATTGGATGTGTCGCGCATCTTACAAGGCAAACTCAGCTTAAATATCGCTCCGGTTAATCTGATGACGACAATTACCGCCGCATTGGAAACAGTGCGCTTGTCAGCAGAAGCTAAAGGTATTCAAATCGAAACCATACTGCATCCAAATGTAGGACAAGTCTTAGGCGATGCGGGGCGTTTGCAACAAGTCATCTGGAATTTGCTTTCTAACTCGATTAAATTCACTTCCCACGGAGGAAGAATGCAAATTTGGTTGGAACGAGTTGGAGATAGCGCACGAATCAGAGTCATCGATACGGGGAAAGGAATTAGCCCCCATTTTCTGCCCTACGTCTTCGATTATTTCCGCCAAGCGGACAGTACTACTACGAGGAAATTTGGCGGACTGGGGTTAGGATTGGCGATCGTCCGTCATATAGTAGAGTTGCACGGCGGCACCGTTCAGGCAGAAAGTCCGGGGGAAGAACAAGGAGCAACTTTTACCATAAATTTGCCTCTCATGTCTGCACCTACCAACGAATACCAACCACAGGATAGTTGCGATCGTTCAGCCAACTTAACTGGCATCAAAATTTTAGTAGTTGATGATGATGTCGATACGAGGGAACTAGTAGCATTTATTCTAGAGCAAACGGGAGCGGAAATTACTCAAGCTACATCTGCCAAAAATGCCCTGGAAATCCTGCCCAATTCAGTGCCGGATATCTTGGTATGCGATATTGGAATGCCCGAAATGGACGGTTATGCTTTAATGCGTCAAGTCAGAGAGATGCCATCAAAGCAAGTGAGAGAAATTCCCGCGATCGCGCTGAGTGCGTATGCTGGCGAAATCGATCGACAACAAGCACTAAGCGCCGGATTTCAAATGCACTTATCTAAACCCGTCGAACCAGACCAATTGGTAAATGCGATCGCTACTCAACTCAATCGATTTTAGATTTTAGATTTTTTTGAACCCGCTCTAAAAGTAGGGTGTGTTAGGCACGGAAGAGAAATTGAATATTTCCACCAATAATTTAATTTTCGTGCCTAACGCACCATCTTCCAAATTTGTAAAATTAATAAACAATAAAATCAATTAAAGTTTTCCCCATTCCAGAAAACACCGTCACCCAGTGAGGTGATTTTATCAAAAATTGGTAAAAAAAATCAGTTATTTAATATTACCCAAGCGGGGTACTGCCAAACAATATCTAATCGAATTAACTTTGAATTATCGAACCAAACATCATTTGTCGAGAGATTCAAAATGCAATCTATCAATCAAATTCAAACCTCCCGTTCTCTGCCTACATTGCGTCTCGGTAGCCAAGGCGAAGATGTAAAATACCTACAAAATTTGCTTAATTACATTTACGGCCCAGAACTGAATATTGATGGTATCTTTGGTACAAAAACCGAAACTGCCGTTAAAAAATTCCAAAAAGACTACGGTTTAGCTGTCGATGGCATCGTTGGGCGAAATACTTGGAACAAGTTAGAACAAATCCGTTCTGCTCCTGTTGAACCACTAGCTACCGTGCGTCGTGGCAGCACCGGTAGCGATGTCAAATACTTACAAGATATCTTAAATAGCTTGGGTTATTCAGTAGTTGCTGATGGCATCTTTGGCGCAAAAACCGAAGCAGCAGTCAAACAATTCCAAAAAGATTACGGTTTAGCCGCAGACGGCATTGTTGGGCCAACAACTTGGAGTACATTGCTATATCAAATTCACGGCTAGAGTACCAATTCAGTAATCCCAGAAACCGGGTTTCTCATCTTCATCAATTTCTCTTCCCATCAGCAGATTACTATAGCGATCCTATTTAAGTAATCAACCCCACCCTAGCCCTCCCCTTGGTAAGGGGAGGGTTGGGTGGGGTTTAGTTATTCGCAATTCATTTAGGATCGCTATATTTCAAATGGTAGAGACAATAGCCAAAGTATTTATTACTATATTCACCCTTTTTATACAGATATCTAATATTAATAATTATCCCATCAGAAGTAATGTAGCTTATATCCAAAGAATGTTAGTGCTTCCCAATTAAGTTCGTTAATATTACTTTTACAAGTGAGAGAAAAAGTTTTCTCCCACGTTAGCTGAGCAGTATTCATCACTAATATCGATGGAATGCTCGGTTTTGAAGAGTTCATTCAAAATAAATGAATATCGACCCTGAAAGTAGTATCAAAAACGTTTTCATTCAATTATTGTCTTTTGGTTTTAGTTTTTTAGATGATGCCATTTTGTTAGGACTATCTAACTTAGGATTTCATTGCCAGTATTTAGAATGGATTTCTAAGATCGTACTAGTATGTACGATCGTTTATTGGACAAGAGGGATTTGGATTGGCTTTTTCAAGCGCTATCGATTGATAGAGGCAGTCGCTAATCAGTCTATATCAACAGACTGATGTTTGACTTCGAGCGAAGTTGAATACTGATAGCGTAGCCAATACCAATAAAGGATTTATATGAATCGAGTTGTTTTTGAGTTACCAAGAATTTCTCTTCGTCGGATTCTCAGTACTTGTTTGGTCGCACTGATAATTTTTGTTAGTACGACTGTCGGACAAATTAGTTTTATACAAACAGCACAAGCTGCAACTGCTGCACCACAAGCAACTGATTACCAAGCTAACCGTAGTAATAGTGACATTAACATCTATTCCCAACCATCTGAAAATAAGGCTCGAGAAGCAGGCGGTGGATTAATCGAGTCTATTAAAGATACTGCCGAAACGGTTAAAGAAAAGCTTAATTTGGATGAACCATTACCTCCAAGTACCAAGACTTTCATTAAACAACTTCAAGGTGAAAATGTAGAAGCTGAGGAGCCGATACCTTTTGGCAAGGGACAAGAACCTCAGAACGAGTAGTAATGCCAAATCCGGGTTAGCGACCCTTCTCTATACTCGGCGGTTGAAACCGCGACTATACAAACAAAGTCCGCCTACGCGGACTAAAGAATAAAAGGGGTATTTAAGTGGGATTTGGTATCAAATCCTAGTTAAACAAAATTAAAAATAGACTAACTGCGCTTTAAGCTGCGGTTAGTCTATACTTCAGTTAAAAGTCAAATCTGGTTTTTACCTAAATATTGCTGATTAACTAAAAACCGATTTGCTTCAATCAATATTTAAGAGCTAACACTAGCTCCCATATTTAGTAGCCACGAGAGAAACTGTTATTTCTACGTCCACCACCACCACCATATGAGCTACGGCGATCTTCACGAGGCTTTGCTTTGTTGACTTTTAAATCACGACCCATCCACTCTGCACCGTCAAGTGCTTCAATGGCAGCCGTTTCTTCAGCATCAGCACCCATTTCAACGAAACCAAAGCCACGCATACGACCGGTTTCGCGATCGGTGGGAAGCTGAACTCGCGTTACCGAGCCATATTCTGTAAACACAGAAGTTAGATCGGCTTCTGTAACGTCATAGGAAAGATTGCCTACATAGATAGACATAGATTTTCTCCAAAATTAAAGGTATGTGGAGAGTGAAATTTCGGAGAGAAGTCTGTCAATGGAAAAACGCGGAAATTCGTTAATAC
>CAZJJR010000332.1:0-5382 GCA_964546365.1 uncultured bacterium
GCTGAGCTTCAGGTAAATTTTGATTTTCAGTCGACTTTTAGCTCCTGCCGACTTTCATTATCCTTCATCCTTCACTTTCCTCGTCCATAATTCGTTTTCTTTCATCCTTCGTCTCCGTTCATCCTTCATTTTCCTCCGACTTTCGTTTTCTTTCGAAATTCTTTCGAATTTGTTTTTTTATGGGAAGTAACGAATAGGCGTCATAGGCGTCATAGGCGTTGTTTATTCCATTATTATATGACTTTCTGTTGATTTATTTATCCATCAGCTGCCATTACCATTTTAACAACGTACCTTATTTACATCGATAACGAAACATATTTACATTTTATTGCTTAATCTTAAAAATATACGCTTATTGATTGTGTTTCGTGATATTGTGGCGAACTTTGGAATTCGACATGGGAAAAAGAAAAAACAGCCTGCCTCCCAACTTCGATTACGACAATAACTCGCCGCCGAGCCAACTCAAATCCGATGTGAAAGCGCAAATGATGGAATGCCTGGTACCTGTATATTCTCTACTAGAAGGAATAAAGGAATCGATTGAATTCCAATCGAAACAACACTCCGATCTCCTAAATGCTTTCAAAGAATTCAAACAACAAAGCGAATCGAAAATTATGGCTCTCGAACGGAAAATAAGCGAGCAGAACAAAATCATCGATGAGCTCAAAAAGGAAAAAACAGATGCGGTTCTGAAAGAGAAGAAAAATAACGTTGTTATTTTTGGTATACCTGAAGTCAATGATGGCAGCCAACGTCAACTAACTCCGATCGAGTTCTACGAAAAAACCATCAACCAAATTCAGACGAAGTTGGGCATTAACACTCCGGACTACCACATCGCAGATGTTTTTCGTATGGGCAAAGGAGCCCCGAATCGTCCGAGGCCAATAAAGTTAAAATTTATCTCTGAACAGAAAAAATCCTTGTTTTACAGTGCATACCTAGTGAGAAGAGAAGAATTAACAAACGCCGGTTTCCGAATCCGTGATGATCTTACTGATGAAGTTCGCCGTTTTCGAAGGGAAGCATATCCCTTTTTGGTCCGCTTTAGAAACGCCGGCTTACAAGTCCGCTTTTGGCAAGATACGTTGGTCGTCTTTGATAATCAAGGAAGAAGAGCTGACTTGAAGACTTTAGAAGATATAAATCGATTTAAGCCTATCTCTGCCGACTGAGATTAGGGAGTTTAAAAATTTTATAACTTTGACTGACATGATGCAGTTAGCAGCTTCTTTACTAATGTTACTAACTCTACTCACTAATTTTATAAGGATGACTAACCCTATGCTATTTCTGTTTATTACCTTTTCAATGCTTACTTATTTTTCCTGTGCTAATTGGTTGATTCTATCCTTCAGGTGTAGTCCTACCCAACCCTATACCCCCCTTACCAACATTAGCTACCAATGATGCCAAGCAACTTTACCATACTATTCCTAAATATTAACTCATTATCGAATGAAAAACTCCTTGAGATCCAAGCACTGAATAACTCTGATATAATCTGCCTGGCTGAAACTAGACAAAGTGAGAGCCGCCTCAAAGAATTCTCTCTGAAAGGATACGAAGTCTACTACAAGTGTAGAAGTCCTAGATCACTAAGCGCGAATAGAGTTCATGGAGGTGTAGCCACATTTATTAAATCCACACTTATGCAAGGAATTAAACTGATTAACTCCTCGCTCCCGGATGTCCTATGGCTTAAATTGAACAAGGACTTCTTCAACTTGGATAAGGATATCTTCTTAGCCACAATTTACTTGCCTCCGCTACATTCGCACTGGTACGACAATCTTGGATATGATATATTCGATGAACTAGGTATTGAAATCCTCGAATTTTCACAAAAAGGTATGATCTTACTGGCGGGTGACTTTAATGCAAAAACTGCTAATGAAACCGGACTACCACTTCCACAGGACATGGATCCTAATGAACCCTACCTACCGACTGGAGTCCACGAGGTAAACTTTTATAGAATGTCTAAAGATAATAATCCTATTGATCCGTTTGGGCGATCACTTCTAGATATTTGTAATAACTTAAGTCTAGTAATCTTAAATGGAAATGTAGGTACGGACAAGAATATAGGCAGCTTTACCTTCCAAAGAAAGTTATATAATGGGAAATTACAGCAAAGCGTTATAGATTACATGATAGCCTCCCTTGACTTGCTACCATTGATTTCTGAGTTTGAAATAATCCCTCACCCTGCTAATATTTCCGACCATTTCGCCCTCATCCTTAGCCTGAAAGCTAACTTAGTGCCCAGAAGGCCCCAATCTACTCCTATTTCTACGGAAGCTAATATACATTGGCACCCGCAACTAGAAAATCAGTATTTAATTAAATTAGAACAGTATTGGGAGAGTCATGCTACTAACTTTAGGCAGGTTCTCGAAGATAAGACCCTTGAAACAGGTCTAAAAATCAAGGAACTCACAGGGATGCTTCTCCAGTCTATTAAAGAATCAACTAAGCGTATAAACCCCGATTCAGGACAGCCCAAAACTCATAAAAAACCAAAAAATCCACCCTGGTGGAACGAGCAATGCCAAAAGTTATATAAGGAATATACTAAGGCGATACACAAATGTAGACAAAAAAATTCACTGACTAATTGTGAATTACGTAAGCGTAGACACGCTGAGTTCACAAGGCTCTTCCGTAGGCAACGGAATATGTACTATAGGCAACTAGCAACGAAATTAAGTAATCTTAGCACAAATAGGCCCAAAGACTTTTGGCGCTTGCTAAAGAATCAAAAGCAAACAGAAGTTGATATAGATCCGCTAATCCTTCTTAATCACTATAAGAATCTATTGCAGCCTGAGACTGCACTGCCTGTTGAAAACGGAATTCTTGAGGAAATCGGGAAATTTGAAACGGAGGGACCTGGGGTTGAGGCATTAGATGCCGAAATTTCAGTAACCGAATGTAAAAAAGCTTTAAAAAGACTAGTAAATGGTAAAAGCCCAGGGTTGGATCGAATACCCTATGAATACCTAAAAACTGGCAGCCTAATTCTATCTCCATTTTTAACGAAATTATTCAACTGTATTTTACAATCGGGATGCTACCCATCAGAGTGGACCCAAGCGATTATTTGCTCAATCTACAAAGCTGGTGATAAAGCAGACCCAGAAAATTACAGAGGTATCTCTCTCCTACCCTCTCTAGGCAAACTCTTCGATACTATACTTGAAACCAGACTCCGCTCTTGGGAGAAGGCGAATGCTGTACTAAACCAAAATCAAGCAGGGTTTCGATCAGGATATGCTACAGTTGATCATATCTTTACGCTTAATTCAATCATTCAACGATATAAAAGTGAAGGACGTAAGGTCTATTGTGCATTCATCGATTTCAGTAAAGCCTTTGACACAGTAAACCGGACAGTCCTCTATTACAAATTACAAAAAGAAGGAGTCTCTCCTAAATTTATCCGACTTATTAGGTCGCTTTATAGTCAAACGAAAGCTTGTATAAAAGGTTACGAAAATGAGTTCTTTGACATACTATCTGGAGTACAACAAGGAGCCCCACTGTCCCCTCTTTTCTTTGCTCTAATACTAAATGATCTAGACAAAGAGCTCCGGAAAAACAACACGGGATCAATCACCTTGCAAAACTTAGTGATTCATAGTTTATTGTTTGCAGACGACTTAGTGATGTTATCTGAAACCGCACAAGGTCTTCTCCATTCTCTTTCGGTCCTTTACAATTATTCCAAAAAGTGGGGTTTAAAAGTTAACCCAACTAAATCCAAGGTAATAATATTTCGAAATCCCGGACCTCTCACTGTTAACACAATTTGGAGAATGGGAAATAGTGATCTAATCTTAGAACGGGTAGATGAATATAAATACCTCGGAGTTTGGTTTAAATCTACAGGATTGACCCAATTCACACTAAAAAAAAGAGCTGAATTAGGCAATAGTGCTAAATTCTCTCTTATAAACTCCCTTAGGAACCTTAATCTCGAACTCAAACTAAACCTGAGTCTTTTTGATACACTGGTCACTTCTGTACTCTTCTATGGGGTAGAAGTATGGGGATATCTTAAAACCAAAAACCATATCGAACTTGTCCATACGTCCTTCCTCCGTCAAACTCTAAAAGTTAGGAAATCAACTCCACTACTTACCCTCTATGGTGAAACTGGCAGAATACCTTTGTCTTGCTTCGCGACTCTACGTATGATCCGTTACTGGTCAAAGCTTGTAAATCTCCCTGACGATAGATATGCTAAAGTAGCATACAAAGATGCTCTAGACCTCTACCACACCAACCCTGATTATAGCCCTTGGTGCTCGTTTATCCTTAAAGCTCTCAGGCAGATTAGCATGCATGGTCACTTTGACTTTAGCTCAGTCCCTAACCTACATAATTTTTATAACACGGCTAAAACAAGGCTTTTCGAGAAGTATAAAAAGGAATGGCAAAATGAAATCTCCAGGCTTTCTAGCTTGGATAACTACATGAAATTTAAGCCCTCTCATGGCTTGGAACATTACTTTTCAGTAGTCTCCAACAAGAAACATCTAACTGCGTTATGTCGTTTCAGGCTACGCTCGCACAACCTTGCAATCGAACTGGGTAGGCACAAAAATATGCCTCGTGATAGGAGAATTTGCAATTACTGTGACATGGACCAAATCGAAGACGAGATTCATTTCTTGCTCTTTTGCCCTCTCTACGAGGAATTTCGTAGACCACTGATTCCCCTCATAAGTGAACTTAATACACATGATGCTTTTGTTTTCTTACTACATTCTACGGCACCTGAAGTCTTAAAATTAGTTGCTAAATTCATTTACTTGGCATTCGAAAAGAGATCAGGTATTTAATTAATCTGTGTTTAATTGACTCATAAACTTACTCAAACTTAACCCTCAGTTTTAACCCCCGAATGCCCCTATAGGTGGACTACACCTGAAGGCATTAAGAGAAATAAACTTCTTCTTCTTCTTCTTTATATTTTTTGATCAGCCGCTGGCATCTGGTCATTGTAAAGTTTTCTTCAAAATAAATTCTTTTCGTTATTAGCATTAAAAGGAAAACTATGAATTAAACAACCAGAATGATAATTATTGGTTATCTCCCCAATTTCTCCGAAAGGCACAAGTCCTAATTTAATTAATGCTTGGAATCCGTTTAAATTGTAGTTTGTTAACATTATGATCTGATGAACGCCCACGCTCTCTTCAGTGTTAGTATTCGATATTTAGCCACGAAATGAAATGAGATTTTTACGCCAATTAAAACTTCTTCTCTGGAAAAACTTTACGCTCCGCCGACGTCAAAAAGTAACCATGTTAAACAATTGAACGAGCGGAACCAACCCCCATATTTTCGTAGTTTCAAAAGCAG
>CAZJJR010000332.1:5432-6071 GCA_964546365.1 uncultured bacterium
CTCGAATGAAAACTGATTAGAGCCTATTTTAGTTTTTTGGCCTATTTTACTTTAATAATTGTTTTTTTTGGTAATATTTTTATTTTTTCAGGTTCGGGCTGTGATTGAAATCGTTTGGCCTTTGGTTTTATTTCTGATTTTAGTATGGGTTCGTCAGACTAGAGAGCTTATAACTAGACACAATGAATGTAAGCACATCTGGATTTAATTAAGAATTTCTCTTAAATCTTTTTATTTATTAAAATTTTATAGGTCATTATCCAGCTAGAGCTATGCCTAGCGCTGGCTTTCTTGCCTTTTTCCAGTCATTTGTATGCGCAATACAAAACAACTGTAGCAGTTCTGCTCAGTACGATAGCAGAATAGGAATCGTTGGCGACTATGAAAATTCCTTGTAAATAATAATTAACAAATTATTAAACTTTTGATTATTTTATTTATAGATCAGCACAAATCGTATTTCTAACCAATGAATTAGCTGGAAACGAAGATGAAGTTGCTTCATTTCAAAATTTGCTTAACGATCTCACGCAATTTGGAAGATTAGCAAACTTTTCTTTCGATAGATTTGAATGGAGTGAGTAGTTTATTAGATTTATTGAAATTTAATTGAAGGAAAACGCATCCATGGTAGTCAAT
>CAZJJR010000333.1:0-6033 GCA_964546365.1 uncultured bacterium
AAGTGTTCTCAGGAATCTTTACCCCATCTTTATAATGGTTTAGGTATTCTGTAGAAAGGTAATCATCAAGCAATAATTTATTAAAAAAAATTTCCAGGGTTTTATTGCTTATATAAAGAGTGCAACTGCCTGTTTTTTCGTAATACAACAGTTCACAAAAATTGAGAGATAGATAATTATGTTCCAGGCGCAAATCCAACCAATCAACGCAGAAGACTTACCAGTAGAGGAGTTTCGGTTCATCAAAGCACAAGTGGCAATGGCCAATTTATGCAGTGCTATTGAAGAAGATGAGGCATTCAAAGCTCAATTAGCATCTGCCGAAACACCCCTAACTTTTCTCCAAATCGCTGCCGAAAATGGCTATGAGTTTAGCATCTCGGATTTAGAAGATACGTTGCGCTTGGCATTAGAACAGCCAGAGTTCGATCTTGATGAATTCGACGACTACGAACTCAGCGAAGACGAATTAGAAATGGTAGCTGGCGGTACTGCCTTCCGGAAGGCAGTTCAAAGAACCAGCTATTGGCACGACACTGGTATCCAGTTTAGTGGTAAGTGCTTTTACTTAGATAGTGAGGGTTTGGAAAGACGATCGACAGTAGTTAAGCTACTTAAAGTTATGGAAGAATGCGAATTTAACGGGAATGGAGAAATTGTCTTTCGAGATACCGACGGCATTAATGACGGACAGACTTCCGTGACGATGAAAGGCTTCATTTATGGTAGTTCTATAAGTACTAGAAAAGTCGATGCTAGCGATTTTTCTTGGGAACTTTTCTAATTAAATTTCTTCTTCGGTCTCTCCTTCCTTTCCCTAGCTATCAGCCCATCGGACTAGACAAAAATTAAATTTTTATTTTAGAATAGGGTGCAAATTCCTATTAATTCAAACAAGGTTTAATCGCTCGAATTAAACCCTTATTTTCATTTTTTTTTAGAAAAATTTCAAGACAAAAATTTCCGTACAAAAATAACCAGTCTTGAATATTTCTCTAAAAAAAATGAACCGATGTCCAATTCGCTCAACGCTCAAGCTAACCGGGAGAGACCGATCGTGCAAAAATTTCTTCAGCCAATTCACGCAGAAGATTTACCAGCCGAAGAATTCCGTTTTATTCAAGCTCAACAAGCAATTTACGAACTCTGCAAGGCTGTATTTGAAAACAGCAATTTGAAGTCAGACTTACAAAACGCCAAAAGCCCCGAAACTTTTCTGAAAATTGCTGACGAATACGGGTATCATTTTACATTTTCGGACTTGCAATTTGCCATCGACTTTGCCTTGGAGCGAACCCATTTAAATAATACAATTTCTGACGAATTCGATGATTACGAACTAAGCGAAGAAGAATTAGAAATGGTAGCGGGTGGTACTGCTACGAGAAGAGCAGTAACTAACAATAGTTATTGGCACTTTACTGGTATTTTAGTTAACCAGCAATGTTTTCACTTACTCGAGCAATCAACGGATGCACGCGACATAATAGAAAAAGCGATGCTCAATATGGAATTGTTTGTTTACAAGGGTAATAACAAAGTTGAAGCGATTGATTTGGACGGGAAGTACTCTTCTTACATCATCGAAAACATTAGCTATAATGGGCTAGCTGTTGGTTTGTTACAAGATACGTCAAATCAAGATACATGGAGTAATTACTCGTCTGGTAGCATATTTAATCTGCTTCTTTAGTGGATGGGTTGTATGCACATACTCTTTCTCTACAAGTATTAAAGTTAACTTCTCAATCGTCAATTAGATAGTGAATACCGAAGAATTTTAGTTGCCTATAACGTCTTTACAAAAGTTATAGGCAACTTACTTTATTATCGCCAAATCTAATACAAGCAAGTAAGTTGTAGGGCTATTTTTACTCTCATCGCATACCACTTCACTTGAGCATTATCACTTTTACTATGTGGTAAAAAATTAACAAATAATAACAAATAAATTTAAATTTGTAATTTTACGTAAAATATCTGCTAGCATTTGCTCAACCTGTTCAGATTCCTATTTTAACTAAGGCGACTTGTAAAATGTATGTTCCTGCTTACATAGGGAATTGCTGGAGATGGTTGATAAGTTCCTGGGTAATTGGGCTGGTACTATCAACGCAGAATGCCGTAGCGCAACTAATCCCCGATGGCACATTAGGCAGTGAAAGCTCCCTAATTAATCCCCTACTCATCAACGAGCTTCCCAGCAATCAAATAAATGGAGGAGCGATTCGCGGCAGTAATCTGTTCCACAGTTTTCGGGAATTTAATGTAGGAGAAGGGCAAGGTGTATATTTTGACAATCCGACTGGCATAGACAGAATTTTAACGCGAGTAACGGGCGGAAATATATCTCAAATTTTGGGAACTTTAGGAGTTTTAGGAAATGCTGACTTATTCTTAATTAATCCGCAAGGAATTATGTTCGGCCCTAATTCCAGATTAGATCTGAACGGTTCATTTATTGGCAGTACGGCGAGTAGTATCAAATTTGCCGATGGTGTAGAATTTAGCGCTACTAATCCCCAAACTCCGCCGTTATTAAATATCAATGTTCCCTTAGGTTTGCAATATGGGATAAATCCCGGTTCTATTATCGATCGCAGTGCTGACGGAACTGAAGAACCAACCCTGCAAGTGGCTCTAGGAAAGACTTTTGCCCTAGTAGGTGGAGACGTGCGGCTGGAAGGCGGCACCATGAAAGCATCCCAAGGAAGAATAGAATTAGGCAGCGTTGGGGATAATAGCTTAGTTAACTTAACTCCCGTCGCTCGAGGTTGGGCGTTAAATTACGATCGCGTACAGAACTTTCGAGACATCAATCTATCCCAAGCAGCCATCGTCGATACCAGCGGAGAAGGCGGCGGCGATATCCAAGTACAAGCAAGAAGCCTCACCATGACAGAAGGAGCGGTACTTTATTATGCCAACCAAGGCTCCGATCCTGGTGGAAATATCGATATCACCACTACCGAATCAGTAGAACTGATCGGCGGACTTAACCCAGCTTTTGTCGAGATACCTACTTACACCGAGATCTCCAATTTCACGCTGGGAAGCGGCACTGCTGGTGATTTGACCGTTAAAACCCAAAGGTTAACCGTTCGCGATGGTGCTTTTATCGCTACCGTGGCTAACGGTGACGGTAATGCTGGCAACTTAACCATCCAAGCTTCCGAACTAACGGAATTAGTTGGCATCGTGCCGGATCAGCCTCAGTTACCCAGCGGTTTATTTACCCAAACCGTATCCTCCGATCGAGAAAATCCATCCTTTACCAGTAATGGGGGAAATCTGACCATAGAAACAAAACGATTGATCGTCCGCGACGGAGCATTAATCACTAGCAATACGTTTACAGCAGGTCGAGCGGGCAATTTGACCGTCAGAGCTTCCGAGTCGATCGAACTGATCGGTACCAATCCCGACCCAACATTTTCAGGTGGTATTGCAGCAGGAGTCGAGTCAGGAGCTACTGGCAATAGTGGCAATTTAACTATTGAAACTAAGCGACTCACCATTCAAGGTGGAGGACAGATTGGCACTTCTACTTTTAGTGAAGGGAACGCAGGGGAATTGATTGTCAACGCTTCCGAGTCGATCGAACTAATCGGAGCCGCCCCAGATGCCGACTTAATCCGGGGTAGTAGTGGTTTATTTGCTTCCGCAGAGATCGACCCTTTCACTAATGAACCGGCTAAAGGTAGGGTAGGAGACTTAAGAATTACCACTGGCAGGTTAATTGTCCGCGATGGTGCGAGAATCTCAGCCGATAATTTCGGGTCAAATTTAAGCGGGGATTTAACAATTAATGCACAGCAGCTAATCGTGCAAAATGGTGGAACGGTTAGGGCTGGTGCTTTTGGTGAAGGCCCGGGCGGAACTTTAAACGCGAACGTTACCGATTTAGTGCAAATCAGTGGCAAAGGTACGCTTGGAGGTCAGGAAATTAACAGCGCTATATCAGTACGCAGCGAAGGAACTGGAGGCGCTGGTAGCTTAGAGATCGATGCTCGCGCGATTCAACTGGATAATTTTGGTCAATTGACGGCTGATAGCAGCGCCGGTGAAGGCAACATCAACCTCCAGTTAGGGGAATCATTGATATTACGCCGCAATAGTGCAATTACCACCAACTCCACAGGCTCCGATCCGGGAGGCAACATCACTATTAATACCGATAATTTAGTGGCTTTGGAAAATAGCGATATCACCGCTAACGCGGTGAATAGCCGGGGCGGTCAAGTCATCATTAATACTTCTGCGATCTTCGGAACGCAGTTTCGAGAGCTAGATTCACCCTTCACTTCTGACATTACTGCCACTTCTGATTTAGGAGCGCAGTTTAGCGGTACGGTAGAAATTAATACGCCGGATGTCGATACTAGTGCTGGTTTAGTAGAGTTACCCGTTACGGTAGTTGATGTGGAAGGATTGGTTGCTAGAAACTTCTGCACTCCCGAACAAGTGGCAAACAGTTCTTTTGTAGTAACCGGTCGAGGTGGCTTGCCTCCCAATCCCAACGATGCCCTGACTAATGAGATCGTAGCTGTTGAGTGGGCGGGGCGGGAGCAGGGGAGCAGAAGTGCAGGGGTGCAGAGGAGTAGAAGCGCAGGGGAAATACTTTCGGCAAAAAATTCTCCCCATTCCCCCATCCCCCCATCCCCCCATCCTCTCTCACCCTCTCAGATTCGAGAAGCTCAAGGCTGGGTAGTAGCGGCGGACGGAAAAATTTTTTTGACTGACGAAGCGCCGAAAGTAACTTTTGATAGTTCTGCTTTAATTCATCCCAGTTGTAGCCGATCGCAATCCAGATAAGTAAGCATGAAAATTTATGGTTGAGACAAAGCTCCAAGAGTATTTTAAGTAAGTTTACTTGTCGTTACATACTTCTGTTTAGAAAGCACCTTTCTACTTAACGTTGTGAGGGAAGAAGGAAGTACAGATATGAAAATTAAAAAGTGGTTCATCCTGATTTTGGGAATATTATCTTTTCTCTGTCCGATTTGGATCGAAAAGTCTCCTGCCAGTTCCCCGTCCAATTTAAATGTGAAACAAGTCAGTCAAAAAGTAGAAATCACTGGTTCTGCGATCGCGCAACTATCCCCCGCCCAGTCAAGTGGGGAATTAAACGCGATCGACTTAGAAGAACAAGCGCAAAAACTTTACGAAACAGGGCAGTTCAGTCAAGCGATCGCACTTTTGCAGCAACTAGAAAATCGCTATGCTACTGGAGGCGATCGATTAGGGGAAGCGAGAGTTTTTCGCAATCTAGCCTTGGTTTATCGGCAAACTGGCGAACTATCAAAAGCAGGTGAAGCCATTACTAACAGCCTGAACCGCTTACAAAATCAATCTAATACGACAGAAACCAAACGGCTTTTAGCCCAAGCTTTAGAAGTACGAGGGCTTTTACAATTATCGAGCGGACAGCCCGAACAAGCTTTAGATACTTGGAAACAAGCTGCTGTTACATACCAAGAAATTGCCGACAAGTGGGGAACTATTAAAACTCAGATCAACCAGGCGCAGGCTTTACGACGCATGGGTTTATATCGGCAGGCTCTCAACAATTTAAACGCTCTCAATAATACTTTGCAACAGGAATCAGATAACCGGATCAAAGTAAAGGGATTGGAAAGTTTAGCAATAACTCTGAGAGTAGTAGGTGAATTAGACCGCTCCCAAAAAACCTTCGAGCAAAGTTTGGCTATTGCTCAAAAAATGTCCGATCCTGAGTTAATGGGTTCTATTTTTTTTGGAATAGCCAACACGAATTTATTACAAAAAAAATCAGAATCAGCCCTTAATTATTATCAAAAAGCCGCCCAAATATCTAATTCTCCTTATCTAAAAATTCGAGCAAGAGTTAACCAAATACGCTTGTTAATAGATGAAAAGAAATGGCCAGAAGCGACTGAATTAATTACAGAAATTCAATCAAATTTAAATCTTTTACCACTTAGTCAAACTGCCATTAATGCTCGGATTAATTTAGCAAATAGCTTATTGAAAATGGGTAGAGAAGGCAACGTT
>CAZJJR010000334.1:0-6025 GCA_964546365.1 uncultured bacterium
GTTCTTGTAAGAGTAGACCCAAGGTAGCTAATTCAAGCATATATATTAGACTGATATAATTCGCAGATACACCTGCTGATAATTTAGCATTCCTCGTACAGTTTATTTGGATTTGAGAAGTTGGGCGGGTATAGCGGCTGAAAAACAGATAGCATAATGTTTTCAGCTTCTAATGAAATGGTCGGGAATACTTCTGTCTAAGGGCTAAGTTATTTAAGTCCTTGTAAAAAATCGAGATATTACTATACATAAGATACGCTGTTCCGGGTAAGCGATCGCATCCTACACCGGGGTCACCCGATCGGGTGATGTTGACAGCCTCAAACACCAAAATCCTCCCAATCGGAGTGAAAGGGAGGAATTCATATCACTTCCATAACTAAATTTAGTGAGGTTTTACAAAGAAACAGAAATTAAAAAAAGCAGAAAAATTTACCTCAACTACAACTTTTTGGAAACGATAAAATGATTCGGTTTGGCAAATTTAGTAGCTTTTACTTAACGGAAACGGCGTCCACGTCAACTACGCTGTCTGTGGCGGATTTAGCACTATCAGCAACTTCAGCCTTATCTTCACCTTGACGCAATTTGACGTAATCGATCAACAACTGGGAGACTTCCGAAACCAGTAACGTCATAATTGCTGCATCATCAATTAAACCCACAATCGGAATAAAATCAGGAGCAATATCGATCGGGCTGAAAAGGTATAGCAAAGAACCGAGAATTAACCACCAGCGATATTTGGGATTGCGGATCGTGCTGCGATACCAGTTATATAAAGATTGAACTGAGAAACTCATTTATTTACCCTCTAGTTATTATTAATTGTGGCAAATGCTCTGTTTACTTGCTGGTGTGGATATCCGCCTGATGTTATGTAGGGATAATGAGGGAGGTTGGCAGAATTTTTTGGTGAGAAAAAATGTGACGACCGTACCTGATGCGCCGCATTTCTTTAAAATTGAGTTGCCCGTAACTCTATAAGGGGTGTCGGGCAACAGGATCGCCATAGAGACGAGGATAAATGGAGGAAACAGAAGACTGTGAATGACTTGTTGAAACCGATATATAACCTGGAATTTTTAAGGACGGCGGCCCAGCAATGTGGCCGTTGCTGGCGCTGTCTATCCTGTCTCTGAGCGTGATCCTCGAACGTTTATGGTTTTGGGCTAGAATCCTGACGAGGGAAAGAGACATTGTTAACCGAGTTTTAGATGCTGCTACCCAAGATTGGGAAGTCGCCACTGAAATTGCTAGGAGATCGAGTAATAAGCCAATCGGTCGATTTTTGTTCGCTCCTTTGCGTCTCTCTCAACCCGACCCGGAAGTATTTCGCTTAGCATTGGAAACTGCCGCAGAAGAAGAATTAGGTGCGATGCGGCGGGGTGACAAAATTTTAGAAGCGGTGATTGCCCTGGCACCTTTACTAGGATTGTTTGGCACGGTTTGGGGTTTGATCGTATCTTTACGTTCGATTCGGATTGGTGATTTGGGAACTGGTGCGGCATCTGAAGTGACTTTGGGAATTGGCGAAGCGTTAATCAGTACAGCTGCCGGACTGGTTGTGGCAATTGGTTCGTTGGCATTTTATCGCCTGTTTCAGCTTTTTTTAGCGAACCAAGTGAAAGTGTTCCGCAAAGCTGGTAATGAAATGGAGTTGCTTTACCGCCAGTTTTGGGCAACAACGATCGCTAATCCTAACTATTCTGACAACCATAAAGGTTCCGTGCGAGAAATAGCCAATTCTGACAACCATAAAGGTTCCGTGCGAGAAATAGCCAAACCAAAGCTAGAAGATAATCATCAAGCAGTAGAAAATCCGGAAAAAGATTTGAGTAGTGACGAGCAAACAGCAACTAGCGAACAATGAAAATTAATTTGGATTCCCCATCTGATGACATCCGGATTGAAATCGTTCCGTTAATCGATGTCATTTTTTGTATTCTGACGTTTTTTATTTTGGCTGCTTTGCAATTTACTCGCCAACAAGCGATTAACGTGGATCTGCCAAAAGCTAGCAGCAGTAATACACCGATCGCGCGGGAAATGCTGCTGGTTAGTATTAACCCTTTCAATCAGATTTACGTAGAAAATCAATTGGTGTTGCCAGATGAGTTAGAACAAAAGTTGCGCGAATATCGCCAGCAACGCCCCGATGGAATGATGGTTTTATATGCTTCCAAGACGGCTTTTTATAACGATGTGGTGCAAGTTTTGGATAAGATGCGGGCAGTTGGTGGCGATCGCGTATCTTTAGCAACTTTACCCGATACCCCTAATCAAGTGCCTGATGGCAGTACTCCGGTTTCTCCCGGCACGGGGATGCCTGGGGTGACGCCCCTTCCTCCCGGCTTAAATCCGCCTGCTACCGGAACTCCCGGAGTAACGCCTCTTCCTCCCGGCTTAAATACTCCTGGCACTCTCAGTCCCGGTTTAAACCCTTACTCTGGCAGCAATCCCCCCAATCCTTATAATCCTTACAGCGTGCCCAGCCCTGGCCAATCTACTTTACCTGGACTCAATCCTTCCGTTCCTGGTAGTGCTGTTCCGACGCCGGGTGGCGTTCCCGAACCCCCTACGGGAGTAGAGAGAGGCGGAGCTAGTTCTACACCTGAAGGTACTAGATCCGGTCAGTAATCGAAAAAATCTACCGAATTGCAGATGAATCTAATTAGGCTTTAGGCTATGTTCAGCCTGGTCTTGCGCTTTTTAAGCATAGATAATAGATCGGGAGTTTTTTCAATGAATATTACTCAACTTTTAATTGCTTGGCTGGTGACTGCTGTTAGCTTGTTCATTATTTCCAAATTGCCATTGGGAGTAGAAATCGATGGATTTAACAAAGCGCTGGTTTCGGCAGCAGTGTTTGGATTGGTAAATGCTTTGATCGGGCCGGTGATTCGGGTGTTAGCGTTTCCGATTACTTTTATCACTTTTGGTTTGTTCGCGATCGTAGTTAACGCGATTATTTTTGGATTGGCCGCTTGGTTGGTACACGGATTTCGGTTGCGCTGGGGTTTCTGGAGTGCTTTACTTGGAGCGATCGCACTTGGATTTATCAACTCCTTGATTTATACTTTATTAGCAAGAGCTTTTTAAGCTTGATGCAACTATCTAGAGATAGGAATAAACTGCTCGATATGGCAAGTTATTAAGCAAATAGCAGATAAATTCTCTTCTCTAGAAGTAGAGTCATTTATATCAATTAGCAGATAAAACCCTGAGATAAAAAAGTTAGGTTACTGATGGTAGCTTTTTCTACCTTACTGAAACTTTATATCGCAGGGAGTTTTAATATGGATTTTGTGGATTTATTGGTTACATGGTTAGTTACTGCTTCTAGTTTGTTAATTATTACCAAACTGCCTTTGGGAGTAGAAGTTGATAATCCGGGAATAGCTTATATTTCAGCAGCGGTTTTCGGGATTATTAATGCTGTAATTGGCTTTTTCGTGTTGACGGTGCCGAATTTCTTTACTTTTGGATTGTATGGATTTTTTGCAAAAGTTTTTACGTTAGGTTTGTTCTCATTTTTTATTAACGTGATCGCTTTGACGATCGCAGCTAGATTAGTGACGGGCTTCCGTTTAGAAAAAGGAATTGCAAGTGCTGTTTTTGCCGCGATCGCACTTTCTTTAATCAGCAGTTTAATTACCAGTTTTGTAGTTACCCAGCCAGCAACAGTTGCTTTAATTGGTAGTTGGTAGTGGGTAGTTGGTAAAATTGCCAGAGGGATGGGGGAACACGGGGAAAATTTTTTACTTAATCCTTCTCCCTGCCCCCTGCCCCCTGCCCCCTTCCTCTTAAGCGGGAACTTCAATCTTCTGAGTACCAGCCAATCCAAATGCAGCGTGAATTGCTTGTAAAGCAGTTACGCCTTGTTCTTTCGAGACGACGCAACTGATTTTAATTTCGGAAGTGGCAATCATTTGGATGTTGATTTGGTGTTTTGCCAGTGCTTCAAACAGGCGTGCTGCTACACCCGGTTGTCCTTCCATACCGGTACCGACAGCGCTGACTTTGGCGATCGCATCATCAACCACTACTTCCTCAGCACCGATTTCCGATACTACTGATAAGAGAGTTTTCTTGGCAGCTTCTGCATCTGCTTGGGCGACGGTAAAGGCAATATCCCGACTAGGTATGCCATTGACGATCCGACAGCGCTGGGATTGAATGATCGTATCGACGCTGATATTTTCTCGCGCCAGTTGTTGGAAGATCCGCGCTGCCATCCCCGGACGATCGGGAATCTGACGAATGGCAATTCTTGCTTGTTTGAGATCCAACGCAACGCCTCTAACTGGAGATTGGAGATCGGCAGAAGATGGATGAGATACTGGTGCAGAAAGCCTTTCCTTGACTGGGGAACTGTGAACGTCGAAGGTGTTGCAGAGGACGGCAATTGCGCGATCGCAATCAACAGCATCAATTACGCAACTAACCTTTACTTCCGAAGTAGAAATCATTTGAATATTGATTCCGACTTCTGAGAGAGTAGCGAACATTTGAGCAGCTACGCCGGGACGCCCGATCATTCCCGCACCAGCGATACTGACTTTCGCGATTTCCCCATCCACCATCACTTCCGCTTCATCCAGTTTGGGGCTATCTCCTCGGAGGACGGGCGCGATCGCAGACGCCACGGCTTCCGCTTTTTTGGACAAATTTTTGCTGACGGTAAAAGCAATATCATTACTATTGCCTTCGTGAATCGACTGAATAATCAGATCCACATCCAAATCTTGAGTAGCAATTTCCCCAAATAACTTAGCTGCTACTCCCGGACGATCCGGTACTCGCAGCAAAGCCACTTTCGCTTGATCGGTATCGAATTCCACCGCATCTACCGGGCGGACGAGTTCTAAATCTTCCAGCGCTCGCTTTTGCGGATGACGGGAAATTACCCAAGTTCCCGGTTCGTCGCTCCAACTAGAGCGTACCACCAGAGGCATTCCATAATTACGGGCGATTTCCACCGCACGGGGATGCAACACTTTCGCCCCCAAACTGGCTAATTCCAGCATTTCATCGCAAGTGATTTCCGACATCAGTTGAGCATCCGGTACTACGCGAGGATCGGCGGTTAAGATTCCCGGTACATCAGTGTAAATTTCGCAACAACTAGCTCCTAAAGCTGCCGCTAAAGCTACCGCCGAAGTATCGGAACCGCCCCGTCCCAAGGTAGTAATTTCCATTTGCTCCATGCTGCTGATCCCTTGGAAACCAGCTACCACAACCACTTTACCTTCTTTGAGGTGGCGCTCGACGCGATCGGTTTCGATTTTCAGAATCCGGGCGCGGGTGTGTTCGGCTTCCGTGACGATTCCTACTTGAGCACCCGTAAGAGAAATAGCGGGTTGACCCAACTCTTGCAAAGCCATGCTGAGTAGGGCAATGGAAACTTGCTCCCCGGTCGAAAGGAGCATATCCATTTCCCGACGGCTGGGTGATTTGGAGATTTCGTAGGCTAGCTTAACTAAACCATCGGTAGTTTTGCCCATCGCTGAAACAACTACCACTAGGGAGTTACCAGCTTGGACGGTTTTGAAAACGCGCTGGGCTACTGCTTGGATGCGATCGACTGACCCAACAGAAGTGCCACCATACTTTTGAACAATTAGAGCCATGATCTTTTTTCCTCTCTAGCCTCCTAATTTTCTGCGCCAGCTTTTGAAGCGTCAGGAATGAGTTCGGTATCGCTTAGTCGAGAGGTTTTTGGACTCCCAACGATCGAAGGCCAGAATTTCTTTCCGGAGGCATTGTAGTAACTATCAACTTTTCAACTTACCAAAGTATAGTTAAATCCATCCGTGCTAATCTGAACAAATATCCATCTGTTCAGAATGACACTTTATCAAAAAAATGGGTTGAAAACCCCGTCGTTCTACGACGGCTTTATCCTTTTTGTGCTAGCATAAACTAGTGGTAGTTAGGGTCGATGCCATGATTGTTTACGAATTCAAAGTCAAAGGTAAACAAAAGCAATATCAGGCCATAGATGAAGCAATACGTACTAGTC
>CAZJJR010000335.1:0-5997 GCA_964546365.1 uncultured bacterium
GGCTGCACCTTCGGTATTCGATCCGCTGACGGGTCAACCGATCGTTCAAATTGAATGGGATACAGAAGACGCGCTTCCCTTTCCCTTGTGCATTTCGGCTGAGAAAGAAAATGGGGAAGATTTCGAGGTTAGCTTGGCTTTGGGGAATATCGTCCTGGCAGATCGGGGGCGAACCCTGGAAACAGCGGAAATATTGGGTAAAGTTCCCGAATCTCAACTTTTGCGAGTTGCTACAGTCAGCCAAAAAAGTTGCTGTGAGGATGTTTCGCCAAAACGAGTTCCGCCCCGCTTTTACCCGCACTTAAAAGAAGCACCTTTGACTTACGCCGATCCTTATCAACCGACGGCTTCAGCCTTTCGCACGATGCAGCCATCTCCGCAAAGGGCGTTACCCGCGATCGCATTGACGAGTCAACTGAACGGCAAAACCTTTTCCTGGACACCCCAGCGAGATTTACTCAATAGCAGACCGGACAGCCCGGATTTTGTGGTGGAAGTGGAAGCGGATGGTCGGGCTTACTTGCGTTTTGGCAATGGAGAACAGGGTTATCGTCCGCCGTCAGACACCGAATTTCGGGCGGTTTACCGAGTTGGCAATGGTGGGGCGGGGCAAATTGGGGCTGATGCGATCGCGCACGCTGTCAGTAACGATCCGAACATCGTGGCTGCGGTTCTCCGAGTGCGTAACCCGCTACCTGCTTTTGGGGGAGTGGAACCGGAAACGATGGAAGATGTGCGGCAAAAAGCACCTGCGGCTTTTCGCACTCAGGAACGGGCGGTTACGCCGGAAGATTATGCCACCGTTGCACAACACTATCCCCAAATTCAAAAAGCGGCGGCGACGTTTCGCTGGACGGGTAGCTGGTACACGGTTTTCGTCACGGCGGATCGGTTGGATGGTTTGCCAGTGGATGCAACATTTGAAAATAATTTGCGATCGCATTTAGAAAAATATCGCATGGCAGGTCATGACTTAGAAATTGATGCGCCGCGTTTCGTTTCTTTAGCTGTGGAAATGCAGGTTTGTGTCAAATCTAATTATTTCCGCAGTCATGTTAAATCTGCTTTGTTAGAACTGTTTAGTAATCGCTTACTTGCTGACGGACGCAAAGGTGTATTTCATCCCGATAATTTTACTTTCGGACAGCCTGTTTATCTCAGTCGATTGTATGAAGCAGCGCTGACAGTTGCCGGGATAAAATTTGTGACGATTACTCAATTTGAACGGCAGGGAACGCCCAGTCAAGAAGCTTTAGAAAAGGGATTTTTGCAGTTAGGACGGTTAGAAATTGCTCGGTTAGATAACGATCCGAATTTTCCAGAACGCGGTATTCTTCAGTTAAGAATGGAGGGGGGAAAATGAGTTTACCGCTCGATTCTAGTTTGGGGAAATTAAATAATTGTGAGTGTTGTACGGGACTGACAGCGATGACTCCGTTAGCGGTGGAAAATCGCCCCGGTCAAAATGCGATCGCTTATCGAGTTGGCACTCACCCCCAATTCAAACAAAGCTTACTTAGCCATTTATCAAACAGCCAATTTCCTCAATTACAAAACTTGCGAACTAGAGAAGATAACGATTTTACGATCGCGCTTTTCGATGGGTGGGCAACGGTGGCTGATGTGCTGACTTTTTATCAAGAAAGAATCGCCAATGAAAGTTATTTACGCACGGCAACGGAGAGGGTTTCGCTGCTGAATTTAGCGCGATTAATTGGCTACGAATTGCGATCTGGTGTCGCCGCTAATGCTTATTTAGCTTTTGAGTTAGAAACTGCCCCAGGTACGCCGGAACAAGTAGCGATCGATCTTGGTACGAAAGTCCAAAGTCTGCCCCTTCCCGGCGAACAAGTGCAGATATTTGAAACAGTGGAAAAGATTGCCGCAAAACCGGAATGGAATGCAATTAAACCTCGGTTGACTAAAAGGCATCCGCTTCCAAAAGATGTGAATTGGCTTTTTTTGGCTGGAATATCCACCGGACTGAAACCAGGCGATCCGTTATTAATTCAACCCGATCCAGAACCAGATAGTGAAGGAGAAAGTCAACCTGTTTTCTGTGAAGTTTTGGCGGTGATTCCGCAACCGGAAAACAATCGAACCAAGGTTGAATTAAACCGCTTTTCGGAAATTGCGATCGATCCGGTAAAAGTAAGCGTAATTCCGCCTAAAATCTTATTGCCTCGCAGTCAGTTAGCACGAACTTTTTATAACCAAAAAGTTAGCGCTGCCGAGTTGCGTGCTTTGGCGCGAAAATGGCATTTTCATCTACCCTCAATTGCTAACAATTTTGCCGCAACCGAACCGCCATCTCCTGGGGTGTTAACATTTCGAGTGCGAGCTTCTATCTTCGGTCATAATGCTCCTAAATGGCAGAATTTACCTTATATTCAGCGGGTTGGGGAAAAGGTTTCGATTAAAGCCGCAGATGGCACGATTAAAGATGATGTAGTACCGGGAATTTATAAAAATCGCCAATATTCTTGGGCAGAAAATACCCTCGATAAGTATCACGAAGCAGAAGATAATACTATATATCTCGACAATGTTTATTCCAGCATTGTCAAAGATAGTTATGTGGTTTTCAAAGCCGGGAGTAAATGGAAATTACATCAAGTTGCCGCAGCTACAGATGTTTCTCGATCGGATTTCACCTTAACAGCTAAAGTAACTAGTTTAACGCTGAAAAATGCTGAGGCTTTCTCTCAATTTTCCATTCGCAAAACTACAGTTTTTGCTCAAAATGAAGAATTGAAATTAGCACCAATGCCGATCGAGACAGAAGTATCGGGCGCACAAATTGACTTGCACGATGTTATAGAAACTTTATGGAAAGGACAACCAATTATTATCTGCGGTGAATTGAATGAAAATCGCGGTAATCAGGGATGCGAATTCGCCAAAATTATTGATGTTATACACAATTTTGGGGAGGAAAGTTACACGCAAATTATCTTAGAGAACAATCTCGATCGGAGTTACGTTCGCGACACGGTAACAATTTATGCCAATGTTGCCCTTGCTACACACGGCGAAACTAAAACCGAGGTGTTAGGTAATGGCGATGGGAGTCAAAGTTATCAGCGTTTTGTGCTGCGTCAATCGCCTTTAACTTACGTGAGTGCGGCAAATTCTAGCGGTGCAACCTCAACTTTACAGGTGCGGGTTAACGATATTTTATGGCATGAGGTAGCAACTTTGTACGGACATCGCCCAAGCGATCGCATTTACGTTACTCGCACTGACGACGATGGCAAAACTACGATTCAGTTTGGTGATGGGGAAATCGGCGCACGTCTTCCCAGCGGACAGGAAAATATCAAAGCTACCTATCGTCAAGGTATTGGTTTGTCGGGAATGGTGCAAGCGGGACAATTAAATTTGCTGATGACTCGTCCTTTGGGAGTGAAAGGGGTGAAAAATCCCCTCCCAGCTACCCTGGCGCAAAATCCAGAATCCTCTGAGGAAGCGCGACGCAACGCCACGTTGAACATTATGACGCTCGATCGCATTGTTTCGCTGTCAGATTACGAAGATTTTGCCCGGGCATTTTCTGGTATTGCAAAGGCGTTGGCTACTTGGGTTTGGATCGGTGAAAAAAGAGGCATTTTTGTTACCCTTGCGGGATATAACGGGGAAATCGTGCCAGAGGATAGTCTTGTTTCTCAAAATCTGCTGGAAGCGATGCGAAAAGCTGGCGATCCTTTTATTCCTTTGGTGGTGAAATCTTTTGTACCGATATCTTTCGGAATTGCTGCGAAAGTAAAGGTGGATTCAGATTACATTCGAGAAAAAGTGTTAGCGGATGTTCGGACTTCTTTATTGTCTTATTTTTCCTTTGAAAATCGAGATTTGGGTCAACCTGTAACGAAGAGTGAAGCGATCGCATTTATCCAGTCTATACCGGGAGTGGTAGCTGTGGATTTAGATAAGCTTTATCGCTTCGATCGATCTGAAATTTTAAATGATTTTTTGCTGGCTACGGTACCGGAAATGGGGGCGGGGGGTGCGTTAATTCCTGCTGATTTGTTAACGCTGGATGATGATTTTTTGAGTTTGGGTGAGTTGTTGGAGTTTTGAGGTTTTTTAACCAAGATAAACAAATAAGGGGATAAGTTTATATGAGTTTTGATGCGGAAACGTTGTACAATTTGTTGCCTGCGATTTACCGAATTAGAGATGGAGAACGGGGTAAACCGCTGTTTGATTTAATTTCTGCGATCGCTAGAGAAGTGGGAGTTTTGGAAGAGGATTTAGCCCAACTTTACGATGATTTGTTTATTGAAACTTGTGCTGATTGGGTGATTCCTTATATTGGGGATTTAGTTGGCGATCGCGCTTTGTACAAAATTGCTAATTCCTCAACTGCAACTGCAAATCGCACTACTCCCCGCGCTGTGGTTGCGAATACGATCGCCTATCGACGGCGCAAAGGTACTGCTTCTATTTTGGAACAGTTAGCGCGAGATGTTACGGGATGGGATGCGCGAGTTGTGGAGTTTTTCCAACTCCTCGCAACTACACAATATATGAATCATTTACGTCCCGATAATCGCCCTTGGTTGGATTTGCGAAATCGGGAATATTTAGAGAATTTAAATACGGCTTTTGAAAAAATTCCTCATACAATTGATGTCCGGCGCATTGCCAGTCAAAGAGGGAAATATAACATTCCTAATATCGGCATATTTCTTTGGCGTTTGGGTAGTTATTCGCTGACTAATTCTCAGGCTTTTAAGTTAAGCGATCGGCGATATTTATTTAATACTTTGGGTCATAACACGCAGCTATTTAATAAACCGGAAACCGAACCAGAAATTACCCACATTGCCGAACCAAGAAATATTGCTATGCCGATTAATCGTTACTTATTAAATCGGTATTTATCCGACTATTACGGCAAAGATAAAAGTATCTTAATTATTCGAGATTGTTTAGAAATTCCTCTTGATGAAATCATCGTTTGCGACTTATCCGACAAAAACAATAGCGAATGGAAACACCAACCTCAATATAAAGTAGCGATCGATCCCGTATTAGGAAGAATTGCCTTTCCCGAAACTCAACCGCCGCCCCAAATTGTTTACGTTATCTATCACTATGGATTCAGCGCCCCAATGGGCGGAGGCGAGTATAGTAGAGTTCATACATTCAATGAAAAATTGCCTTTAATTGTCAAAGTTCCTTTCCAATTTGGAACAGTTCAACTAGCCCTTGATGAACTAAATAGAAATATCCAAATTGCCGAAAATGAGTTGGGAATTGTGGAAATTGGCAATAGCGATACTTACCCAGAAACTCCAGTAATTAATATTCCCGATCGCAAACATATTGAAATTCGCGCCGCTGATAGATGTCGTCCTCATTTAATTTTAAACAGCGACTTGCTCATCTTCGGTAAAGAGGAATCAGAATTAACTATTAACGGTTTATTAATTAGCGGTGGCAGCTTAAAAATCCCGCAAAAAGACCTTGAAAATCACATTAATCAACTAAAGCGTTTGCGGTTAGTTCACTGTACTTTAGTTCCCGGCTTAACCGTAACTACTGACGGTACGCCACAACATCCAGAATCGCCAAGTTTAATTATCGATCGCGCTGATATCATTGTCGAAATTGAATCTTGTATTTTAGGCGGTTTGCGAGTAGATAAAAATGCAGAAGTCAAAATTAGTAATAGTATTGTAGACGCAACTTCTGACAGCGAATTTGCTTATACTGCCCTTGACAAAACAGCCGCAGGTGGTTCTTTAACTATCAAAAATTCTACTATTATCGGTCAAGTGCATACAGTGGAGATGCCCTTAGCTTCTAACACTATTTTTGGTTCGGAATTAGCTAAACCTGTTTTAGTAGAAAAACAACAATTAGGATGCGTGCGCTTTTGTTATTTGAACTTCAATTCTTTAGTTCCTCCCCGCTATAATTGTCAGCCTAAAACTACAGAAGATGCCGCACTTATCTATCCCCAATTTACCTCTACTCGTTATGGCGATG
>CAZJJR010000336.1:0-5994 GCA_964546365.1 uncultured bacterium
CATGTCCGGTTGATTGACCATAATAAAACTAGTTTGTAGTGAGGACTTTAGTCCTCAGTCCGAGGACTTTAGTCCTCACTACAAACTATGGTTATACAAACTGAGATGATCTTAGTTGTAATTTATAACTAACCACTAACAAATGACCAATGACCAATGACAAATGACAGATGACCAATGACAAATAAAGTTTTAATTCTAGGAGGAAGTGGCAGGATCGGTAGCAGTGTAGCAGCCGATCTAGTTGCCCATACACAAGCAGAAATTACGATTACCGGACGACATCCAGCGGCTGGTAGTGAGATGGCGGCTAAATTAGGCCCAAAAGTGCAATTTTTGGCTTTGGATTTAGCGGAGACGGAGAAGTTGCAAAATGCGATCGCATCTTCGGATCTGGTGGTTCACTGTGCTGGGCCATTTCACTATCGGGATGCCAGCGTTTTGAAAAGTTGCATTGAAAATGGTGTTAATTATCTCGATGTCAGCGATCACCGATCTTTTACTACCAAGGCATTAAACTATCAAGACGCTGCCAAAAAAGCGGGAGTGACGGCAATTGTAAATACGGGCATTTTTCCCGGTATTTCCAATAGCATGGTACGACAAGATGTGGAAGAATTTGATGAAGCGGAAAAAATCCATCTCAGCTATGTAGTGGCTGGGTCTGGTGGCGCTGGTTTAACGGTGATGCGAACGACATTTTTAGGTTTGCAAAGTCCGTTTGAATCTTGGGTCGATGGCAAATGGCAAACGGTGAAACCATATAGCGATCGCGAAACCATTCAATTTCCCCCACCCTACGGTCGCACGGGAGTTTACTGGTATGATATGCCGGAAACTTTCACCTTGCCAGCCACTTTTCCGGTCAAAACAGTGATTACTAAATTCGGTTCCGTTCCCGACTTTTACAATTACCTAACTTGGTCGGTAGCTAAATGGTGGCCCCCCAGTGTATTAAAACGATCGGCAGTAATTGAATTCTTATCGAACGTCAGTTACAAAATGACTAATTTTACTGACAATTTCAGCGGTATCGGCGTAGCAATTCGCTCCGAAGTTACCGGAAATAAAAATGGCAAATTAGCGAAATATTGCTCGACCCTAGTACATGAAAATACTGCTTTAGCAGCGGGTTACGGCACTGGCAGCATCGGTCAATTGTTACTCGATGGTAAATTGAAAAAACCTGGGGTTTGGCCAGTAGAAGAAGCCTTGCCAACCGATTTATTTCAGCAAACTATGGATAGTCGAGGCGTAATTATTCAGAGAGGATGGGTGAATTAGGGAAAGTCTGAAGGATGAAGGATGAAGTCTGAAGTTAAAAGCACTTTGTTTTGACTTTTGACTTTTCTCCATCTTCCCATTCGCATCGCTATTAAATGCGATCGATATCGATCCCTTTTTCCCTTAATTTAGCCAGCAACTCTTCTCGCTGTTGCCGTTCTCGTTCCAGAAGTTCATCGGAAGTTAAAAACCTGTTTCCCTGTTCGTCATACCAATAAAGCCACTCTCGCGTCCACCCTTCGTAAGTGCCAACTGCTCTACCAATTCCCAAACCAATTTCAGGTATCCAAACAGGTTCTCCAGGTAACCTTTGATAAACGCCATTCACTAAACGATGTACTTCAAAAGCATCTCCTTTTCGAGGATGATAGCGACCGGAATCGTAAATTACATAATACAAAATACCCAGTTCGGCATAATCTCTTTTCTTTTGTTCGTATTCTTCTCTGTAATTTTCCGAAACTACTTCCAAAGCTAAAATTGGCATCACTCCATTTTCTCGCCAAAGCTTATAACTTAAGCGACCATTTGGCTGAATAAAACGCTCTACTCCTAAACTAAGAAAACCATCAGGAACAATTGGAGGTTGATTTTTTTGATAAAAAATTCCCATATCTACGCCAAAAAACCAATCTTGGCGTGTCGGCCAAATTAAAGCTAAAATTGCCAGTAACAAATTAGGTACTAAATTTTGGAGTTCGTTGTCCACTGGGGTTTCGTCAGATTGAATTAGTTCTATGTCATCTGATGAAATATTTAACAAGGGATTATACTGTACCATAAAGACTATTCCTATAAATGTTTAGTCGATCGGATCTTAGCGTATCTCATTGTAGGGTGGGTTAGAAACGGTTTCTTATTCACTGACGAAACCTAAATCTTGATTGAAAATTGTTTCTTGTTCTGGTTGGAAAATATACTCGTAATCAAACACTAAAGCTTGGGGATGGCGAATGATAGCAAAGCCGAAATCGCTGACTGTAGTGGTGCTGAAAGTATCCATGACTATCTTAGTAGCTTGCTCTTCGTTTAAGTTAGGTAATTGTACGAAATAGTCATGTTTTTCAAAGAAAACTCTGGGATTCTTCGGTACTACTACGCCGTATTTTTGATGAGCTTTTTGAATTGGTTTGATATAAAGTTTAATAAAATTAGCTGGATATTTTTGTAAAGCGGATAACCTTTCTTGTTGAGACCAACTCAATTGGAACATCATTTTAAACAATTCAAAACCCAAAATATAGTTAAAAACGCTATTTTTTTCTCTGGGGTTGATTACTAATCGCAAAGCCGCTTCTAAATAAAGGTAAGGCAGTTCGTGTAAGTCTTGAGAAGAATGGATAAAAAATTGTCTGACATATTTTTTTAATACTGCTTCGGTTAATTCTGTTTCGATCGAGAATCTTTTTAAGTATTTTTGCACTTGGTTCTGCGTGTCTCGATCTTGCAGCATTCGGAATACTAACCCATCAGCAGTATATTCATCTAAAAAATCGGCTTGCATTTCTGGAGAAGATGCACACAGCAAATGACACAATGATAAAACATAACGGCGTTCTTCCCAAGGCAAGCTTTCTGCCCATTTTCTAGCAGGTGGAGGTAATTTCTCTAGAATACTCTGAGGAAAGTTTTCTTCAGTCCAAAAAAAATTTTTATATTTAGGTGTATTCATAAGAGGGTGCGACCCTTTTTGAGGTGGTTCTATTGACTTAGTGTTCCCAAATTGCTTGACAGAAATTAGGTGTGGCAGAAAAGTTTCGATCGGGATAACAACAGGCGATTGATACCAGTTGTTATCCTTTATCCGCTAATTGCTTTGTTTAAGTTTGCCAAAAGTCGGCGATATCGTATCCTAATTCTCCTAGCATCTGACGGAATAGGGGTAAGCTAAGACCGATTACGTTAGAGTGACAACCTTCTATTTTTTCGACGAATAAACCGCCTCTACCTTCTAAAGCAAAGCATCCGGCACATTTGAGCGGTTCGCCGCTAGCAATGTAGGCTTCGATTTGGCGATCGCTTACGTTAGCAAAATACACTCGCGTGATTTGACATCTAACTAAAGTTTGATTTTGTTTTTGGTCAATTAAAGCATGACCCGTGTAAAGATCGCCGACTTGAGAACGCATTTTTTGCCAACGCGCGATCGCTTCTTTTTCATCAGCTGGTTTACCGTGAATTTCGCCGTTTATCGCTAAAACTGAGTCGCATCCTAACACTAGCGCATCGGGAAATTGAGATGCGATAGTTTCCGCTTTCCGCTGCGCTAAAATCTTCACCAGGTCGTTCGGATCGTTAAGATTAACTTGGGACTCATCAAAGTCGCTGGGACAAACCACTGGGTAAAAACCAGCATTTTCCAGCAAACGACGACGCGCTGGGGAAGCAGAAGCTAATACCAATTTTTTCATTTTTAATTAGTCATTTGTCATCGGTCATTTGTCATTGGCCAAAAATAATTTGACCAATAACTAATCACCAATTTAATAGACTGAGAAGGAATCAATGATGCGATGAAATTGATTTTCTACTTTTGGCCAACGGTTTTCCGTAGTGGAAGCGCTAAAGGTATAAAGTTTGCCACGATTGACGGTAACGCTGGCTATATTATGTCGTTTTTGGGTGGGTAATTCGATCGCGTATTCTAAAAGATAGTAAACTTTGCCGCCAGCTTCCCGCGCCTCGGCGTTGACTAATTCAGCTTTCCGTCCCGATCCCGGAGGTGCGATCGCATTTTTTGATAATTCGTATCCTACCTCACCAGCACTGCCTAGATCGCTGAGAGTTTTTCCTTGGGGAACTGAACTAATCACGACGCTAACATTCTCAGATTGTTCGATTAAATCGTGTAACACTACATCCGGGCCATTGGCAATATTGAGGGGAATCCAGCCGTTAGGATAGAGGAACTGATAACCGTCGTTGCTATCTACATAGCTTTTTAACCCGGCAGTGGGAGAAACGCAACCCGTTAAGGTTAAAGTAAACAAAACTAAAATTATTGCGGTAATTCGTTTGAACATTTCAATTGCTTTTCCTTTGCAAAAAACCTGAATTGAATAAGAATTCAACAGTCAGAACGATCGGTGAGCGATAAAAGACCCGCCACTGATTGTATACCATAATCTAAAATTAAAAATTGAAGGTTTATGTTTGGCAGGAAAACCCCGATGCTGACAACTACCGAGATGCGATGGTTTTATCCCGGTACTTTACCTGGAGAAATTCGAGATTGGTTTGTAAGCGATACCCTTGGCAAATACGTTACATCGCCACAGAAACGAGAAGATATTTATTTATACCTTCCCAATTGCAAATATATGGGGATTAAGTTGCGCCAGAAGCGGATAGAAATCAAGTTACGGAAATCGGAATTGGGAGTGTTGAGTTTTGGCGATCGCAATCACGGAAAAGCCGAAAAATGGATCAAATGGAGTTGTGAAGACCCCGCCAACGAAAGTTTAATTTCTCCAGATGCAATGGCAAAAGCACCTTGGCTAACAGTCGAAAAACTACGATTGCAACATCTATACCAAGTTTCTAAAGATACACCATTAAAAACAGTGCCAGTTGACGAAAAGATTTCTCAAGGCTGTTATGTAGAAATTACTCAAATTAATATTACAGATAAAGTTTGGTGGAGTATGGCTTTTGAAGCATTTAGTCAAGATAAAAAATTATTAGAAAATCTGAAAAATGTAGCTGATTTTGTCTTTCAATCTTATCCCGGTGTAGATTTAAAAGTTGAAAACTCCTACGCTTATCCCAAATGGCTATCTTTAGTTAACTAAAATTATGATGGCTATTGTTGCATTATTAATTTTACTCGTATTCTGGGCAGCTATTCCCCTTGGTTTAGCTTGGTGGCTGAACAAACGCTATAGGATAACCAAATTTATCCTATTTGCGATCGCTGGGTTATTAGTGGTTATCCAAACCAGTATGTGGTTATATGATTTTTCCGGGATGCAAGCAAACGATCGTTACTCGCAAATTAAAACCTTCTTGAATCAGCCTTTTTCTGGTTCGCAAAAAATCGGTTTATCACAGAGTAAAGCTATAATCGCTCTTTCTTTTATGTCGGAAGGTTTGGTAAGTTACGCTATCCAAAAGCCCGAACGCGAGAAGGAAACGATTTCTTTATTAAAAAAAGCAATCCAAATTGCTTTTCATCCGGACAGTTCTCCCCGATTAGATTTGCAAAATGTTGCCACTTGGAAAGAAGAAGGATTATATCTAAGTCACTTAAATGCGATCTTAGGATCGTATCAAAGATTAAGTAGCGATCGCAAATATTTTCAACTCAATAAAACCATCTCCGAACATCTCGCCCAAAAAATTCTCAACGAACCATATCATAATATCAGATCTTACACTAAGGCCACCCATAGATGGCCAGCCGATAATGCAGTTACTTTACATTCATTGTACTTGTTCGATCGCAACAATAATACTCAAATCAGCGATCTGCCTATCAAGAAATGGTTAGAATATATGCGAATAAAAGGCAGCGAACCAACTACTAAACTGCATTATTCCGAACTGACCGGAGTAGAAAAATATTCCCCATATCCTCGCGGTTGCGCCTTATCTTGGACAACTAAATACATTAGCGATTTTGCACCCCAAGAGGCGATCGAACTTTGGCAGAATTACAAAAAACACTACCACAAAAATTTTCTCATTATTTCCGGTTTCCGAGAGTATACC